>CAYVDQ010000007.1:0-19912 GCA_964450615.1 uncultured Eubacteriales bacterium
TCGGGCAGACCTCGGGTGCATCCTTTGCGACGATCATCTCGCCGCAATCCGCGCAGTACCACGCGGGGATTTGATGTCCCCACCACAGCTGACGGGAAATACACCAATCGCGCGTGCCGCGCATCCAGTTCATATAGTTTTTGGTAAACCGCTCGGGCACAAACTTGATCTCGCCCTTTTCCACCGCCTCAATAGCAGGCTTTGCCAGCGGCTCCATTTTTACAAACCACTGCTTGGATACCATCGGCTCAATGGTCTGATGGCAACGGTAACAGGTGCCGACATCGTGTTTGCGCGGCTCGGTCTCTTTGAGATACCCGCCCGCTTCCAGATCTGCCAAGATCGCTTTGCGCGCTTCAAGCGCCGTCATACCAGCATACTTGCCGCAATCCAGCACCTCCGGCTCGTCCACCGCCGCGCGGCCGGACGCACGCAGCTCATCCGCCGCTGCTTTGTCCTCAGCACCGGTCAGGTGACCGTCGTAGGTAAACACGCGGATCATCGGCAGATCGTGACGACGGCCGACCTCAAAGTCGTTCGGGTCGTGCGCAGGCGTGATCTTCACAACACCCGTACCTTTGGTCATATCCGCGTGCTCGTCGCAGACGATCGGGATTTCTTTGTTGAGTAGCGGCAGGATCACGTGGCAGCCGTGCAAATGCCGGTACCGCTCATCCTCCGCGTTGATCGCCACCGCCGTATCGCCGAGCATGGTTTCGGGACGCGTGGTCGCCAGCTCCAGCTTCTCGCCGGTCTCCTTGACGGTGTACAGCAGATGCCAGAAATGCCCGTCTTTTTCCTCGTACTCCACCTCGGCATCCGAGATCGAGGTGTTGCAGTGCGGGCACCAGTTAACCATGCGGTTGCCGCGATAAATGAGCCCCTGCTCGTACAGACGCACGAACACCTCTTTAACCGCTTCCGAGCAACCCTCGTCCATGGTAAAACGCTCCCGCTCCCAGTCACAGCTCGAACCGAGCTTTTTCAGCTGACCGACGATACGATTGCCGTACTGATTTTTCCATGCCCACGCACGCTCCAAAAAGCCGTCGCGTCCAAGCATTTCCTTGGTAAGCCCCTCTTTGCGCATCGCTTCCACGACCTTGGCTTCGGTCGCAATGGATGCGTGATCCGTGCCGGGCAACCACAGGGCTTCATACCCCTGCATACGTTTAAAGCGGATCAAAATATCCTGCAAGGTTTCATCCAAAGCATGTCCCATATGTAATTGACCCGTGACGTTCGGAGGCGGGATAACAATCGTATACGGTTCCTTTTCGGGATTGGGTTCCGCATGAAACCAACCGCCCTTCGTCCAGAACTCGTAAATACGGTCCTCCACCTCACGCGGGTCATACGTTTTGGCTAATTCTTTGCGCTCTGCCATAGGGGTGTCCTCCAAATAATAACAATATATAGGTCAGTATAGCACACTTTTTTCTATTGTACAAGAAAAATGCAAGGTAAAACCCCGCTTTTTTTACGGACGACTTGACTTTTGTCGCCGTTGTTTTTATAATGAAATGGAAGATCAAGGAATATTAAGGAGGATATAAAATGGATTTCTTAAGCACCGTTAAAGGTTCCGATCTGGAGAATTACTTCCCCAAAGGATGGGACATGAAACGAATCGACGAATGCTGCGAAAAGGGCGTTGCCCGCGAGGCATTCTGGAACGACGATTTCACCCCGATCGCCTGCGAATCCTTGAGCGACTTTGACACCTTTATGGGTCACGAGATCGCCAACACCATCCGCAAGGCGCGCGAAGCCGGCGAGAAACTCGCCATGATCCTGCCGGTCGGCCCGATGGGCATGTACAAATGGGCTTCCTACTTCTTAAAAGAGTGGAACGTCAAATGCGATCACGTGTACACCTTCAACATGGACGAGTGGTCGGATATCGACGGTAACACCCTGCCGTCCGACAACCCCGCTTCGTTTGAGTACAGCATGAAGCAGGCGTTCTTTGACAAGCTCGGCGAGAACACCGTTCCGCCCGCACAGCGCAACTTCGCTACCAAAGCGAATCTGCCCACCTACCCCGAGAAGATCGCCGCGCTGAAAGCAGAAGGCGCGAAACTCGTGCTGGTATACGGCATCGGCCGTGCCTGCCACATCGCGTTCTGGGAGCCGACCTTTGCCGAGGATTATGCAACCGAGGCAGAGTGGAAAGCCGCTCCGTACCGCATCGGCGCCAAGCTGACCCCGATGACCATCGAGCAGAATGCCATCACCAGCTTCAAGAGCCGCACCACACTGGTTCCCTGCTTTGCAAACACCATGGGCCCCGGCCTCATGTTCCAAGCAGACTATGCCATCGGCGGCGCCGACGGTACTCTGGGCCGCGGCATGGGCTGGCAGGGCATGAGCTTCCTTATCACCTTGCACTACGGCCCGAACACGAGCTTCACCTCGTCCTACATTCCGACCCTGCCCGGCAGACTGTTCTATCTCAAAGAACTCGCCGGTCCCCTCACTCCGGAATGCAACTAATTGCTTAAACACAAATCGCCTCTTCCGTTGGAAGGGGCGGTTTTTACTTTAATCATGACCACCGTAAGGGGCACAAGTCTCACTGCGGTAGGGCTTTCTTCTTTTTTTACCGTAGGGGCGACCAATGGTGGCCCGGGTTTAACTCGTCGCACCCCACATCCTCACCTCCCTCTGACGAGGGAGGTGTCGAGCCGCAACGCGGCGAGACGGAGGGAGAGAAAAATCCCGCCACAATCCCAATTCGTCCCCCGCCCCCTTGCCCTAAAAAAAGGGGGGTTGCGTAGCAAAAAGACGGGGGTCCCATTTTCGCACAAACCAATCAAAACAAAAAATCGGGCAGGCTCATACGAGCCTGCCCGATTCGCGTTGTTTTATTTCAGTTCGACGTCCCAGTTGTTGAGGTACTGCAACAAAATGCCAAGGTCTTTGTTGTTGATCTTGCCGTCACGGTTCACGTCACACGCAAGCTCCTCAACCTCAACCTCCCAGTTGTTGAGATACTGCAACAGCATGCCAAGGTCTTTATTGTTGATCTTGGTGTCCCCATTCACGTCACCCGAAATATACGCAGGTTCGATCGGTTCATCAACATAATGCCAAGTGGCATTCAGCAAGCCGTCATTGTTTGAACCAATCAACAGAAGATTCCTGTCGCTTTCTGTACCGCCATAGTATACATCGGTCAAACCACCGCAAGAATAGAACGCGTAGTTCCCGATGCTCGTCACACTGCTTGGAATCGTAACGGTGCTCAATGCACTGCTGTAAGAAAAAGCAGAAATCCCAATATCCGTAACGCTATCCGGAACGATTATGCTGACAAGAGCAGCCGGCGCGCGAAGCAACTTCGTTTTATTTTTGTTGTAGAGCACACCTTGATCATCGTTGCTGTAATACGGATTGGCTGCATCCACCCATATACCGCTCAGCGCCGTACATCCGGAAAACACATAACCACCAATATTCGCAACACCGGCGGGAATGTGGATGCTAACCAGACCGGTACAATTCGAAAACGCAGACTCGCCAATCGTAACCACGCCGTTTCCGATCGTAATATCGGTTAAGCTGCCGCAATTGTTAAACGCAAACATACCTATGTAGGTCACGCTGTCCGGAACAGTAATATCCGTCAACCCTGTACAATTCGAGAATGCAAAATTCCCAATAACGGTAACACTGTTTGGAATAACAACATCGATTATGTCGGCACAGTCAGCAAAAGCATAAACACCAATCGTGGTCACAGGACAACCCTCGATAGTGGACGGGATCGTTACCGTGGTGTCCGTCCCTGTATAATCCGTAATGGTAACCGTGCCATTGTTAACGGTATACACAAAACCGTCTATCGGAGACTCGTTTAATGCAGGTATCACGGTGACATCCGTTTTTGCTTCGCAATTTGCACAATGCCGTGACTTGCTGCCTTGAGACGCTTCGGTCGGTTCAACATCCACAGTCCATTCCACTGCCCAATCGTGTCCGTTGGCTGCAACGACCTGCGTTTCTTCGTTTCCGCACACGGAACAAGTGCGATATGCCAACCCATCAAGCGTACACGTAGGCGCTGTACGCTCGCTCCAATCGCCGTAGGGGTGATCCGTCTTACTGCCAATCACGGTACGTGTATCCGTTGCGTCACAACCGTCACACTGTGCCGTTTCCGTGCCGTCTGCCGTGCAGGTAGCATTGTTGTCACTGACATAGTTGGTGAATGTATGCAGATGATCCTGCCCGTAGTGGATGTTCGCATCCGTCAAGCAACTATTACCGGAGTCAATGCTGATTGTATTCCACGAGCTCTGCTCGCCTACATAGTATACATCTGTCAGCGCAGTGCAGTTGGAAAACGCATACGAACCTATTTCGGTCAAGTTTTCCGGAAGTGTGATTTTCGTCAAAGATGTACAACTGGAAAACGTCCATCCTTCCAGCACTTGTACGCCGGAGGGAATAACAATTTCAGAAATGGCCTCGTTATACGAAAACGCATTTTTACCAATTGTTGTCACCGTACCCGGTATATTGACTTTTACATTCGCCAAACAAAATGCATCAGCCCCGATTTCCAGCATTCCGTCAGGCAAAATCACTTCAGCCAAATCCGACCGGTAAAACGCACCGTCTCCAACAATTGTCACCATATCCGGCACGGTGAATGTACCCTCTAAACGAGTAGGAATGGCAACAATCGTAGCCATATCCTTCGTATAAAGAGCGCCATCCACCGATACAAAGGCGGGATTGTCCTCGTGCACATCAAACGCCAATG
Source organism: uncultured Eubacteriales bacterium (assembly GCA_964450615.1). Taxonomy (GTDB): domain Bacteria; phylum Bacillota; class Clostridia; order Oscillospirales; family Acutalibacteraceae; genus RGIG3009. Next base: position 4,772 of record CAYVDQ010000007.1, read on the forward strand.
CACTAATCCAAAGATTTGCTGCATCCCAATGTATTAATGATGCGGGGATCGTTACCTGATCGACATAAGTGTTTGTAAGTGCGTCTTGTCCCATACAAGTATAAATGGTGTGTACACCACTGGGAATCACTACATCTTCACCGAATTCAGTGTTTAGCCGCAACAAAATTCCGGTACCCACTACCGTATCTTCAGAAAGGCTTGCATACCATAAACATTTATAAAAAGCCCTGTCTTCTATTACCTCTACAGTATCCGGGATAGCCATTTCAACAAGGCTCTCGCAGTAATAAAATGCGTGAGTCCGAATGGTTATTAAACCTGTAGAAAGAGATACTTTTTGAAGCTTACTGCAATGGGAAAACAGACTCTCCGGCAGTTCGGTTATGCCACTTCCAAGGTTTACTTCTATCAATTCCGTACAGTTATAAAACGCATAGTATTCTATGTTCGTAACCGTGTAAGGAATCGTTGCCTTGGTAATGATTGTGTTGTCAGAAAAAGCAAACGCAGCGATCGTCGTCACAGGGCAATCTTCAATGTAAGCCGGAATATTCATGACACCGCTTGTGCCGATATAGCCAGTGATTCTCACTTCTCCGTTTGAGATCCGGTACTTAAAATCCTCCGCCGGAGATTCCGCGCCCAACATCGGTATAACCGTCACATCCGTCTTTGCATCGCAACGGGTGCAATGCCGCGATTTGCTACCTTCAGTGGTTTCGGTAGGATCTACATCCACAGTCCACTCGTTAGACCATTTATGTGCAGCAGGAATCTGTGTTACATCCGTTTTTTCTTCACAGCTCAAGCAATGGTAAGATTTGCTGCCGGCAGTTGTACAAGTTTCTTCTATATCTACTGTCCACTCTGTTGACCATGTGTGCCCCGTTGATATATCCGTGATATCTGTTTTTGCATCACATTTTAGGCAGTGGTGTGATTTGCTTCCGGTAGTACAAGTTGGGGCTATATCAATCGTCCATTCGTCAGACCATGTGTGACCCGTTGATATATCTGTGATATCTGTTCTTGCATCACATCTTAGGCAGTGGTGTGATTTACTTCCGGTAGTACAAGTTGGAGCTATATCAATAGTCCATTCGTCAGACCATTGGTGCGCGGCCGGAATTTCTGTTACATCTGTTTTAACTTCACAGTTCAAACAATGCCGTGACTTGCTGCCAACAGTTGTACAAGAGGCCTCTATATCAATCGTCCATTCACTCGAGAAATTATGTTCCTGCGTGTTGGTCGTTGTCACTTCTATAGTATTACATACAAGACAAGTTCTGTGTTGCGAACCTGCCACTACACAACTAGAAGGAGGATCTACGATCCAATTGCCCATTTGATGGTATTCTACCTGTCGTTCGTTGCACCGAGCCCATTGATCTATATAAGAATTTTCATCACAATGCCAAACGACACCGTACAAAGCAAATTCTGATATAAATTTAATAGAATTAGGAGCGATAATTGTCAATTTTTCCGCCCCATAATAATAGCATTCTGCTACTGATACCGTCCCTTCTTTTATTGTAACCTTATTTCCGTTAATATCGTCGATATCTATCAAGTGTAAACCTATATACAAGACTCCGTCGTGCCAGTTTGAACCCGTATTATAGTATGCCGTGTTGGAAAACGCACGTTGTTTAATATCTATAACATCATCCGGAAGGGTTATCTCCACAAGATTATGACAATAATCAAAAGCCGCATATTCAATGCTTTGTATAGTTGAGGGAATGGTTATTTGAGTCAAATATAAATGACCCCAAAACGCATATTCTCCAATAGTATGAATTTGCGAAGGAATAACCACTGTATCTTTTCGTCCTGCAGGATATATTACTAATGTCGTTCCTATCTTATCGCATAAAATTCCCGATATATCGCAATACTTAGCGTTGTTTTCACTGACATATATATTTTCAAGACTGTTTGCAAAAACGAACGCTAACTCATCTATCTGTACAACACTGCTTGGAATATGTAGAGTGCATATAGTGTCACAATTTTCAAAAGCACCCCTGCCGATATGAGTTACACCTTCCGGTATAATAACACTGGGAATATTAGCTCTTTCAAATGCATAATCTCCAATTGTGGTTACACTTGACGGAATAATATACTCTTCTGCCCTACCTTCCGGAAAAACTTTTAACTCTGTATAATCCTTGCTGAATACAACGCCTTCTAAAGAGGAAAATCTTGCGTTATTCTCATCTATATATATGTTTGCTAGTTTTGAGCAATACTTAAAAGCTGAACGCTCAATTTCCTCTACCGTTTTAGGCAAGAAAACATTTTCAAGCGTATAATCACCTATATACACCCCGTCTTCGCGAATTTTTGCAAAAGCACCTTCCGCAATCACCTTAACTCCATATGGCACATGAACATCTGTGCTTGTGCCCAGATACTTCACCAACACACCATCTTCAATCACAAAATCCGCAAGGGAATCATCCGGATCGGGATCTGTAGGAGTCTCAGGATCTGTTGGAATGTCCGTTTCCGGTTCTTCCGGCTCGGTTACATCCCCTATATAATGCCACGTGGCGTATCGCAAATCGTAATTCTCTGAGCCGATGGACATGGCTGCTCTATCCGCTTCGCTTCCTGCATACCAAACGTCCGTCAAACTGCTGCAAAACTCAAACGCATAATTTTCAACACTGGTCACGCTGTCCGGTATCGTGATCGATGTAAGAGTGATGCATTCTCTAAACGCACCACTACCAATACTCGTCACGCTGTCCGGAATTGTATAAACTGTATCGGTTTTGCCAATAGGATATTGGATTATAATTGTTTTCGCTTTGTCAAACAACACGCCGTCCTCAGACGTATATGCCGTGTTGTTTTCACCCACCGTAATACCGGTAAGATTGCTGCAATTTAAAAACGCCCAAATCCCAATACTCGTCACGCTGTCCGGGATCGTGATGGAGGTAATGCTGTAACAAAAGGAAAGCGCCTCCCTCCCGATGCTCGTCACCGGATACCCTCCGAGGGTAGAGGGGATCACAACGTCCCCGCCCGCACCGGTATAACCGGTGATAATCGCCTCACCGGCGGTCACCTCGTAGGTATATGTATTCTCATTCTCATCCACATCCGGCTCGGGATTGTCCGGTGGTAAAACACTTTCCGGATGCTGCGCTAATGCCACTTTATTGGCCGCTTCGAGTAATTGTAATGGCGTGATAGCCTTGCCCCGCGCCTTATACGCCTCTACTATGCTGAAAAGATCTCCGACATCACTCTCCGCTATTGACAATATTGCGGCTTGATATTCGCCAATAGATTGATCACATGTTGCGATTTCTGCGGCGAACATAACGATCTTGGCAAACAGAGTTGGGTTCTCTTGCATGGCGGCAAGCTGCCCACTATACCGTACCACCTCGCAAAACTGTCCCACAAAACCACTGGCTGCATCTAACGCCAGACTGGCAACGGCCTCCAAAAACGAGTCTTTATCTTTAAGATCCTCTGTTATAACTGCCGTCAGTTTTGCCGCACACGCTGTTGCTCTCACAAGATCTTCGGCATAGCCAAAATATTCTTCACAATTTGCAAAAGACGTAAAATCGGTGATGTTATTCAGCCGGGACACGAGCAGTTGCATTTCTGCCACAGTCTTATAAAAATACCCAAGTTGTGCATCGGCAATGATTTGTGCTATGTGGACAACGTGTTCACTTAGTTCGTCAATCGCTTTCTCGGCTACTATGTTTGAAATCGTAGATAGAGTGGCCGTTCCACCGGTTAAATATATTGCTGTTATTGCACTTAAACTTTCAACCGCAAAACCACTGACATCTTCAACAATGTCACCGAATTTAATTGCTTTCGCTATTTCAATATAATCTTCTGCGTTATCCAGCAGATTTGTAAAATAAGGTCTATTTTTGCCATTTTGAGAAAAGTAGAGTTTGAATAAATTATTATTGATCTGAGTATCTCGTACGATTTTGCCATTATGAACAAACATAACCGGATAGAATGTATACTCAAATCCTGCGTCCGGTGAAATATAGCACGCATATGCATAATTTTCGTTCCCGAACACATTATTGTACGGATCATCAACATCATAATAAATCGTGCTATGGTATTGATATCCACTTGCAATGGTATCGGCCGCAGCTGTAACAATTGCGCTTGTAGGGAACACCCCCAAAAGCACTATAATACTCAACAAAAACGAGAGCACCTTTTTGAATTCCGCTTTCAAGATAAGAGTCCTCTTTTTCATATGATTACCCTCCGTTTTGATTTTGAACAAAAATACAATCCTCTATAAAACTTAAACTCTAGTATACCTTGTTTTCCCTAAAAAAGCAACACTCCCAAGCCCTCATACGAAAAATCCGCTCTCAACCATTCCCCCAAAACGCAAATCGGGCAGGCTCATACGAGCCTGCCCGATTTCGTTGTTTTATTTCAGTTCAACATCCCAGTTGTTGAGATACTGCAACAAAATGCCAAGGTCTTTGTTGTTGATCTTGCCGTCACGGTTCACGTCACACGCAAGCTCCTCAACCTCAACCTCCCAGTTGTTGAGATACTGCAACAGCATGCCAAGGTCTTTATTGTTGATCTTGGTGTCCCCATTCACGTCACCGGAGATGTATTCGATCACGTTCACGGCACCGTCAACGGTCGCGAACATGACGTTCGTATAATTCTGGTCATAGACGTCATCGGCATCATAGTTGAGCGTGATAGCGGTCTCGCCGATTGCGGCACCGTCTTTGACTTTAAACGTCAACAAAGCAACCACGCCATCGGTGTCATTGTTACCGCTTAAGGTGTTTGCCCAGTTGATCGTAAACGGATTATCCGTCAACGGACTGGTACCGCTCACGCCACCGGTAAAGTCTTTCCACTCGCTGGAAACAAGCTCCAACACATTGCTGTCATACCCCACCGCCAACTTGAGGGAAACAATACCGGGGTTGTTTTTGGTGCGGATCGCCACCGTAACGGTATCTCCCGCTTTGGCGGTCACGTTTTCCACCTCAAAATACGGCGAATCCTTGCTTAACACCACAACCGGGAACGTTGTGGTCAGCGTTTCGTACGTCACCATCACGTGTTGCTCACCAACCGTCGTGTTATCAAACCCACTGACCATGTCGGCAGTCAGATCGATCACTTCGCTGGTAGCGTTATTGTAATACAACGTCACTTTACCGCCTGCAACGGATACGGCACCGACACCTTTCAGATAAACGGTCTTCCGCGGATTCGTTGTTATTTCGATGGATGTAAGCGACTTCGCAAGGATCTCCACGTCATAGGTATCCGTAAAGCCCTCGTACGTGACAGTCAACGTCTGCTTACCGACAATCGTGTTGTCAAACCCGCTGACCATATTCACCGTAAGATCGATCTCTTCGCTGGTACCGTTATCGTAGTACAACGTCACCTTGCCGCCGATCACATCGAGTGCATCATATGCCTCCAGATACTCCATCTTGGTCGGCGTTGCTGTCACCGCAATTGATGTCAACGTCTTGGCAAAGATCTCCACGTCAAACGTATCGGTCAACCCTTCATACATAACCGTTAAAGTCTGTTTGCCGACCTTTGTATTATCAAACCCGCTGACCATGTCCACCGTCAGATCAATAACTTCGGTAAAGCCGTTGCTGTAAGTTACCGTGACTTTGCCGCCGGCAGGATCAAACGCGTCTTTCGCTTGCAGATAGTTGAGTTTCGTCGGCAGATCGGTAACCGTAATATCGACGTACTCTACCACGCTCACCGTACCGTCAACCGTCGCAAACGTAACGTTATCGAAATTCTCGTCGTATACGTCCTCAGGATCATAGCTGAGTGTGATAGCGGTGTCGCCGATTGCCGCACCGTCTTTGACCTTGAACGTCAACAAAGCAACCACGCCGTTTGTGGTGTTGTTCGGATTTAAGGCATCTGCCCAGTTGATGATAAACGGATTATCTGTCATCGGACTGGTGCCGGACAAACCTCCGGTGAAATCTTTAAACTCGCTGGAAACGAGTTCCACCACATTGCTGTCATACCCCACCGCCAACTTGATAGAAACAACACCGGGGTTGTTCTTTGTGCGGATCGCCACCGTGAACGTTTCGCCGGCTTTTGCCACGGCATTATCCAGCACAAACGCCGGTGCGGTGTCATCAATCACCGCATCCTTGACTTTTACAACAAAGGTCTTCGTATACCCTTGATAGGTAACCGTAATCTCCTGATCACCCGTAGCCGTGGGATCAAAACCTGTGACCGTGTACCCGTCCGTCACATATTCGACGCTTCCGTCACTATAGGTCACAATTAAGGTGATACCGTTCGAGATATCGGGGTTCACCAGGATATCCGTAATCGTCGGTTCTTCCGGTTCCGTCACGTCCTCCGCATAATGCCACGTGGCCGCAAGCAACGAATCATTGTATTTGCCGATATTCATCGCCGCGTAATCGCTTGCCGTGCCGCCGTACCACACGTCGGTTATGGCGGTGCACCCTATAAACGCGGTTATACAAATCGTCGTTACACTCTCCGGGATGGTAACCGATTTCAGACCGGTGCACCCTTCAAACGCATAGGTGCTGATCGTTGTTACACTGTTGGGTATTGTGACCGAGGTCAGTCCGGTACATTCGCGGAACGTACCGCTTGGGAGATTTGTCACATTGTTTGAGAGTGTAACTTTTTCAAGTGCAGTACAACCCCAAAATAGATTTTCAGCCATCTCCGTTACGGTGTCGGGAATGACCATCTCGGTCAGTCCGTCACAATCGGAAAACAGTTGCTCACCCAAACTGGTAACACCGCTCGGGATCGTAAACGAAGTCATACTATCGCAATTCCAGAACACAAGCGGTCCCATCTCGGTCACAGTGTCCGGCAGATCTAACCCCAGCAAACTGCTGCAATTCCAAAACGCAAAACCGCCGACAATCTTCAAAGTGTCCGGTACGTTGACCGTTGTCAATTGTGTGCAACTCTCAAACGCGCGCTCGCCGATACTGGTCACGCCTTCCGGAATCGTCACCGAAACCAGCTCGGCATTCTCTTTAAACGCATTTCCGCTGATCATCGTCACCGGATAACCGTCAATCTCCGACGGAATCACCAAATGCGTATCCGTTCCGGTATATCCCGAAATCGCCGCCTTACCCATAAAAATATCATAGGTATATTCAGGCTCTGCCACCGCTTCTGCATAATGCCAGACAGCCGAATTCAACCCTCGGTTTTCCACGCCGATAGACATGTTCGCCTTATCGCTCTCCGTACCGTTGTACCAGATATCGATAAGCGAGTTGTTAACAAAAAACGCATAGGCACCGATCGTTTTTAGGCTTACAGGAAGCGTAACGGATGTCATGGCGCCATACGACAAAGCCCACCGTTCGATCTCCGTAACACCCTCAGGGATGATCAATTCCCCACCGGTATAATAGGCAAACGCGGACGGACCGATCTTGGTCACGCTGCCGTCAGCCGGAATCACGCTGTTACTGCAACCGGCGACCAATTTTTTGCCCGCTATATCAATCAAGCAATTGTCCACACTGCGATAAACCGTATTTCCTTCGGCAACGGTAATCGAAGCCAGCGTATCGGCACAATCGGCAAACGCGCCGTCACCGATCGTCGTTACACTTGCAGGAATCCAAAGCGAGGTAAGACCGCATCTCTCAAAGGCGTAACCGTCAATCGTCTGTAACCCCTCCGGAAATTCAACCCCATCCAAAATGGAACAAGAGTAAAAAGCAGAGTGACCGATATGTGTTAAACTCCCCGGCAAAAAGACCATGCCCAGATTATCACAGGAATAAAATGCTCTTTCTCCGATGCTCGTCACACCGTCCGGGATAACCACCGAGGTCAGCACATCGCACTCTTCAAACGCAGACGCGCCAATACCACTCACCGGATACCCGTCGAGCGTCGACGGGATCACAATGTCCCCGCCAAAGCCGGTATAGCTCGTGACCGTCGCTTCACCGCTTGCCACGGTATATGTATAGTCCCCGGACGCTTCCGCAAGGACGGATACCGCACCCATCGGCATGAGGCATACGATCAGCGCCACCGACAACACAACAGACAAGATTTTTTTCAACATCTCGATCGCCTTCTTTTTTGTCAAATTAAGCATAAATTTTCCATTCTACACAATTTTAGAATACCAATTTTCACCGCAATTGTCAAGTGCTACACAGGACTTGGATCCCCTGCCGCACGAACGCGGTACAAACCAATCGAACAGCAAAGCGTCCCTCCCGCTTTTGCGGGAGGGACGCTCTTTTTGTTCACTTATAACTCGACAACATCCTGTGCCGGACGGAACATCCATTTACCGTTGGTGAAATCGGGAATCTGCTGTACCGAACCACCCTCACGGATCGACTGCTCGGACAGAACCGACACCGCCATCCACGCGGCGGCATCGTACACGTCAAGCGGCATTGGTGTACCGTTCTTGATAGCCTCGATAAACGCGCGATGCGTGAAATAATCCATACCGCCGTGACCCATCTCTTTGACTTCCTCGGAAATATCTTTCCAGATGGACGGCAGATAGTTTTCCTCGTACTCGGTCGCGTTGTTTAAGAACTTCTCGTAGTTGCGATAGGTGTCCAGCTCGCACTCTTCCGGATGCACACCGTCAATAAACACGGAGTTTGTCTCCTGCTGATAGAAGCCTTTTGTACCGCGCACCGTAAAACCACGGGTATAGTACCGCGGCAGGGTCGTATCCAGCGTGAGAAGCATCGTCTCGCCATTCTCGCAGGTAACGATGGTCTGTACGATATCGCCCTGCTTGAAGGTGGCATTCAGTACCTCGTCCGTGTACTCAACCTTGTCTTTGGTTTCTTCAATATACGCCTTGAGGCCCGCCGCCTTGGACGCAACCGAAGTGAGCGACACCATACGGTTTCCGCGGTTGATATTGAGCAGCTTCGCCATGGGACCGAGCTCGTGTGTGGGATAGTTTTCGCAGTTGCGGGTGCGGTAGTTGCGGAAACGGTAATGCCGCTGCTGAATACCCTCCGCGACCTCTTTGCGCAAATCGTGACCGTACACGCCGGAGCAGTGCACCACCTCACCAAACAAGCCGTGACGCATCATAGCCGTTGCCAGCAACTCGTCTTTACCGTAGCAGCAGTTTTCCATAAACATGTACGGGGTGCCGGTCTCCTCGTGCGTGCGCACAAGCTGCCAGCAGTTGTTGATCGAATATTCGCTGCCCACCTCGCTGGCAACCGGAATGCCGGCACGCATCGAAGCGATCGCGATCTCCGCGTGCATATCCCAAGCCGTGTAAATGCTGATCGCATCCACGTTACCGCAAGCAATCACCTCGCGGTAATCGGTCGTCTTAAACGGCTCTGCCTGACCCGCTTCGACAACAGCCTTTGCCGCATCCTCCACACGATCCTCATACGAATCGCATACTGCCGTGATCTGCACGTCGCCCATCTTCAGCAAGATGTCCTTGAGGATCTGCAAGCCGCGCGCGCCCAGACCGATAACGCCAATTCTAACCTTATCCATATCCATTCCGCTCCTTTTCACATTTTCTTCATCATACCGCGCATCCGATTCGTTCACAATGGGATTTTCTATCACAAAAACTGTGTTTTTTTATCATCTTTACTTTTTAACATCGATATGTTACACTGATTTCAGGTGATATTTATGGGTAATTTTCTTCAAAAGCAGGAGATGCGCTTGTTTCTTTCCGAGGGGGATCTGCACGTTATCAACCTCGGTTACAACGATTTTTCCAAACCCGATTTAACCCCGATCCATTCGGCGCGCCTGCAAGGATATTACACCCTGCATTATGTGTTGAGCGGAAAAGGAACGCTGACTTTCGGCGGAAACACCTACACGGTCGGCGCGGATTCGCTGTTTTTTTTGCCGCCGGATCAACCGATTTTGTACTACCCCGACCCCGACGATCCGTGGGAATACATCTGGTTTGCCGTGAACGGTGAACGCGCCGCACAGTACGGGGAGTTAATGGGCTTTTCCGAGCAAGCACCGGTGCTCACCGCGCCGCACGGTATCCGTCTGTGTCTGGAACGCTTATTCTTATCACTCGGCAGCGACGGCAACGACGATTATTATCTGGTACTCTCCGCCTTTTATGAGGTCGTACATCGTTGCCGCCAAACGGTTGAGCCGCGCAGTATGGAAAGCGCCAAAGAAATCGTTGATGCGAACTTCACCAACAACAGCTTTTCCATCGATAAACTGTGCCGCACACTGTACGTCAGCCACTCCCATTTGTGCCGTCAGTTTAAGGCGGCATACGGCGTATCGGTCAAGCAGTATCTCATCACCCGCCGCCTGGAGCATGCAAAGCATCTGTTGACCGACGGAAACCTGCCCGTCAAAACCATTGCCCTTTCCTGCGGGTTTAACGATGAACTGCACTTTATGAAAACCTTTAAAGCGGCGACCGGCATGACCGCCCTCGCTTACCGTCATGCCCACGGCTAACCCGATAAAATGGCAAACGAATTTAAGACGAATACCGAAAAAAACGTACTAAATAGGTGAAAGCGCTTTCAGGCCGGATAAGGGAGGTAAAGCATGTGGACAATTTAAAGATCATTGAGCTCTATTTTAACAGAGACGAACGGGCTATCCTCGAAACAGATGCGAAGTACGGCAAGCTCTGCCATCGTATCGCCTACAACATTCTGAACAACCGAGAGGATTCGGAGGAATGTGTTAACGATACCTACACGGGCGTGTGGAATGCCATCCCGCCGACAAGACCGAGCAACCTGATGGCCTTCGTGTGCAAAATTGCAAGAAACCTATCCCTTAAACGACTGGAGTTCATGAAACGCGAAAAACGATCAACCGCTATACTGCTGTCCTTGGATGAGCTGGAGACCGTTTTGCCGGATGAACGGTATGCCCCCGGCGTGAGCGATGAGGACGTCGGCAAATTGATCAGTAACTTTCTCCGCAGCCAAAAAGAGGATGCCCGCAATGTCTTTATCCGAAAATACTACTTTTTCGATTCGATCAAACAAATTGCAGAACACTTCGGTTTTACCGAAAGCAAAGTCAAGAACATGTTGTTCTACACCCGAAACAAACTGAAAGACTATCTCATTAAGGAGGGCGTTGAAATATGAAACTACCGAGAATGGCAAACGCTGTCGGACACATCGATGACGATCTTGTTAAGACTGCTGCAAAATACAAGAAAAACAAGTGGATAAAGTGGGCTTCTCTGGCCGCCTGTTTCGCAGTACTGCTCACTGTTGGCGCATTTCTTTTACCATCGTCTTTGGGCAGAGATGTTGTGACTCCCGGTGAGAATACCAACCGATACAAAGATTTCACGATATCTACCGAAGATTCTGCTATCGTATGGCCTTGGGAATATCAACCGGTGTATGAACAATACACCGAACTGGAATTGGATGGCGCCATCTACCTTTGTCGGGGGCGCAAGGTGTCGGCATCCCTTGTGTGTGATCACATCGGGAATCATCTCCTAAACGGATATGACGAGATTCACGACGGCAAGAAGTATACCAAGGAATTTGAAGTGTACACCTTGAAAAACGTTGATCGAAGTCAGTTCCTTGCTGTAAAGATGGATGACGCCTACTACGTCTTTAAGAACAACGAATACGCTCCTCCAAGCACGCTCGGTGCGTTGATGCAACTTGTGGATTTCCCCGCGGTCATAGAGCTTAGTCGCTTTTCCGAAAACGGGGACGGTGTCAGCAACAAGCATTTCCAATTGAACAACGACGATTACATCTGGGCTGTTCTTGCCGATTGCGGAAATGCTTTTTTTGTTGAAGACGAGCCCGGGAAAGAATCCTTTAGTGTTCATGATAGAGACTACTTGAGTTTCACCGTCACTTCCGAAACGCTGGGCGTGTATAAGGTTGCCATGTATGTTACTGCAGACGGCTATCTTTGGACGAATGCTTTCAGCTATCGATATCTTTTTAATATTGGGAAAGATGCAGCAAGCAAGATTATCCGGTATGCAAAGGAAAACTCCGTCGAAACGGAATATGAGCCTTATACCAACTTTGTCGCCGGCACCATTACCGAGATCACGAACGACTATCTTCTCGTGGATGATTCTGTTCTTTGCACCGATCCGACGGACGGTATCACTTACAAGATTCTACTGAATGATCTGCGCATTTCCCGTTACGTAGCCTACGGTATCATTAAGGTTGGCGATACCGTTCAGATAACCTATGAAGGAGAAATGCCTACGGACAACATCCTATCGAATGCCCTCTCCGTATCCAAAGCAATCATCTCCGCCGAAGATCTGCTGATCTTTCTTGATTAAAGCCAACCGTCCAAAAAAAGCGCATAAAAAGCGCCCCGACTACTTCAACTACAAGTCGGGGCGCTTTGCTTATAAGGAGTTACGCAGATTTGCGCTTTTGAACCGCACGGATCGCGAGGATCGCGGCAAACAAGAGCACCAAGCAGATGGGCAGTACCACCCACGCACTCTGTATGAAACCGCACAGCACGTAACCGATAAACGATACACCGGCAACGAGGAATGCATACGGCAACTGCGTGGACACGTGCGCAATGTGATTGCACTGTGCACCGGCAGACGCCATAATGGTAGTATCGGAGATGGGCGAGCAATGGTCGCCGCACACCGCACCCGCCATACAAGCGGAGATCGCGATCACCGTGATCACACCGGACTCGGCACCGAACACGCTGAGCACGATCGGGATAAGGATACCGAACGTGCCCCACGAGGTACCCGTCGCAAAGGACAGACCGACCGCGATTAAGAAGATGATAGCGGGCAGGAACAACGCAAACGAACCGGCAGAGCTTTCCACGATCTGCGAAATGAAGATCTTCGCACCCAAACTGTCGGTCATCGCCTTCAGTGTCCAAGCACAGGTCAAAATCATAATGGCGGGCACCATCAGTTTAAAGCCTTCGGGTACACATTCCATACAACCCTTAAAGGAGATCACGCGGCGCAACGAGAAATAGATCACCGCAAAGATCAGCGCGACCACCGAACCGTATGCCAGACCGACCGACGCATCGCAATCGGAGAACGCCGTAATGAAATTCATGTAGCCATCCGAATCAGCTGTAAAGAAGCCGCCGGAATAGATCATACCAACAATGCAGGACACAACTAAGAACAGGATCGGCACAACCAGATCCCACACACGGCCATTCGGGTTACCCTGCATATTTTCAACGGCCTCTTCCACATCAACTGTGAAAATATCACCGTTTTTCGCGTTATCCTCGTGCTTCTTCATCGGACCGAAGTCAGTCTGCGTCACCGCTAAGAAAATCATCATCGCAATGGTCAGCAGCGCATAGAAGTTATACGGAATCGCACTGATAAACAGCGCCATGCCGTTCTCCGCACCGCTGCCCGCCGCAAAGCCGGACACCGCCGCCGCCCACGAAGAGATCGGGGCGATAATGCAGACGGGTGCCGCCGTCGCATCAATGAGATACGACAGTTTCGCACGGGAGATCTTCTGCGCATCCGTTACGGGACGCATAACCGAACCCACCGTCAAGCAGTTGAAATAGTCATCCACGAAAATCAAAACACCGAGAGCGATGGTCGCCAGCTGCGCACCGATACGGCTCTTGATATGCTTGGTCGCCCAACGGCCGAACGCCGCCGAACCGCCCGCCTTGTTCATCATGGCAACGAGCGCGCCCAGCATAACGAGGAACAGCAAAATACCAACGTTGTAGCTGTCTGCCAGGCTGGCAACAAATCCGTCGCTGATCACGTGTACGACCGTACCTTCGAAATTAAAGCCGGAATAGATAAGGCCGCCCGCCAAAATACCGACAAACAACGAGGAATATACCTCTTTGGTGATCAGCGCCAACACAATGGCAATCACCGGCGGCAGCAGTGCCCAGATCGTGGCGTATTGACCAACCGATTCGCGCACCTTCGCCAGTGCAATGTCCAGATGCGTCTTGAACTCGGGATCTGCATTCAGGTTGTCGGCGTAGCCGTCCACGTAGCTTTGCGCAGACTCACCGTCTGACAGATCATAATTCACACCGTCCAAAGTAAACACCATGTCGGACGACAGCGCAGCATCCGCTGCCGGTTCGCTGTCTGCGGATACCGTCAGTGCAAAAGTCGTCAGCAAAAACACGACCAAACACATGATAGAAACCGTCAGCCAGCGTGGTCTTCTGGTTCTTCTCATAAATACTTCCCTCCTACACAAACTCTGTCTCGACTATACCATATACCAAAAAACTTGTCAACTTATGCCAAAAAATAAAAAGGCCTCCCCTTAAGGGGAGGCTCCGCCGCCGGCGGTGGTGAGGTGTATCCGCCGACAGGCGGCGTTTTCACCCTTTACTTATCGTATTTCTTAACGATCGCGCACAGCTCATCCATCTTATCCTGAATATCCGCCGCAAGCTTAAACTGCGTATGGCAGCGATGCAGGTTCTGCTCGGGATAATGGATCTTGAAATAGGTGTCGCCCTCCAGATAGTCGGTTAGGAAGCGAATACCGCATTCCAGCGTCATCAGATACCCCGAGAACGGCAACAGCTCCTTCTCTTTTGCCGTCAAGCTCTCACCGCAGGCCTCCAAGAAGCCTTTGGTGTACTCCTCAAACAAGGAAACATCGCAGTACACCTTGGAAAGATCGGTCTCGTCCTCCGCCGCGGGATTGGTACCGAAGCGGATGCTGTCACCGAAATCGTACAATGCCGAGCCGGGCATAACGGTATCCAGATCGATCACCGCCATCGGCTTGCCGGTCACGTCATCCAACAGCACGTTGTTGAGCTTGGTATCGTTGTGCGTCACACGCAGCGGCAACTCTCCGCTCGCGAGCATTCCCACAACCTTTTCCGTATCCGCCTTGCGCGCACGAACGAACTCGATTTCCTCTTTGAGCGACGCGGCACGACCCATTTTATCCGCCGCCACCGCCGCTTCAAAGTTTTTATAGCGGTTCACGGTGTTGTGAAAATTCGGGATCGCCTCGCTGAGTGTTTCGGCAGGGAAATCGGCAAGACGGCGCTGAAACTGACCGAACGCCACCGCAGAATAGTAAAAATGGATCGGATTTTCCACCGTCT
>CAYVDQ010000008.1:0-19317 GCA_964450615.1 uncultured Eubacteriales bacterium
AACGGAGCGATGTCAAGCCTCCCCTTGTCAGGGGAGGTGGCATTTGCGGAGCAAATGACGGAGGGGTAGTTGTCGTTATCTCTCCCTCAGTCTCGCTACCGCTCGACAGCTCCCTCGTCAGAGGGAGCCGGGAAAACCTGAGCGCGTCACCCGTTTACAGGTGGCAGGGCGTGTGATGCGATAATAATGTTCAGTGCCCCTTTCAGGGGCTAAGCCTGTAGTTGCCCCTTCTAGGGGCTGTGCATACCACCAGTTTACAGGTGGTTATGATTATCAATTGTGCATGCAGACATCTTGCTTTTTATGAGCGAGAAGCGTATAATGAATGAAAACACAGGAGGGAGACGTATGAGAAGAAAGACAAGCCCCGCGCTTATGCTGATCGTGTCGATGTTGGTCTTCGGTACGCTTGGGTTATTTGTGCGGCATATTCCGTTACCCTCCGGTGAGCTCGCGTTATACCGCGCGGTGATGGCGACGGTACTGCTGGCGGGGTACTTGCTCGTCACCCGCGAGGGGTTCCGTATCGGCGCGGTGCGCAAAGAACTGCCGCTGTTATTGCTTTCGGGCGCGGCGATGGGCGTTAACTGGATCTTATTGTTTGAGGCGTATCGGTATACCACTATCTCGGTCGCGACACTCAGTTATTATTTTGCACCGGTGATCGTCACGATACTAAGCCCGTTGCTATTCCGCGAAAAGCTCACTGCCAAAGGTCTTATATGCTTTGTGTTGTCCACGGTGGGGTTGGTGCTGGTGATCGGTGTGACCGAACTCGGAACGGCGCATGTCACGGGAATCTTGTTCGGTTTGGGCGCTGCCGTGTTGTATGCGACGGTGATCCTGCTGAATAAAACCATTAAAGAGGTTGCCGGTATCCAGCGCACGTTTTGGCAGTTTATTGCGGCGACAGTGGTGCTCGTTCCCTACGTGCTGTGTACCGGCGGGTTTACGGTCGGCAGTCTGGATGCCACCGGCTGGGGGATGCTGGCAGTGGTCGGCGTTGTGCATACCGGTATTACGTATTGTCTGTATTTTTCGTCCGTCAAAGAGTTATCCGGACATAAAATCGCGTTGCTCAGTTATATTGATCCGCTGACCGCGATCGTGTTGTCGGTGACGGTGCTTTCGGAGCACGTCACGCTGTGGCAGCTTGTCGGCGGTGCGATGATTCTGATTTTTACACTGATCAGTGAAGTAGAAATCAAAAAGCCTCAAAGGTAAAAACCTTTGAGGCTTTTTTGCGGTTCGATTATACGGTGAAATCCAGGCAGGCGCGGGAGGCGGTGAAGGGGCGAACGTACGTGTCGGCGACCGCCACGTGATCGGGGTGAACGGCATAAGCTTTGAGCGCCGCTTCACTTTCAAAGGACGAATCCAGCATCACGTCGACGTTGGAACTGTCGAGCTTGTCGATATACACCCGGATCTCCAAGAGCCCGGGAATCTTACCGGCGAGGGCTTCGAGGTGTGTTTTGATGTCAGCTTTGACGGCGGCGGTTTGTGTTTCCGGCATGTCTTTAAGTTTCCACAGAATGACGTGTTTGACCATTGTTAAAATCTCCTTTACAGTAAGTGTATGATCCATTCAGCGATGAGAACGACCCCGCAACAGGATACGGCAACCGTGAGCAAGCCGGCCCCGAAAAATGCGGCAACGATGCCGACGATGAGAGCCAGTGCACCGGCGAGGGGGTACTGCGTGGCCTCCACGATGGCGGGGAAGGTCATGATCGCCAGGGTGACATAGGGGACGTAATACAAAAACGAGCGGATGAAGCGGTTGCGGATCGGTTTTTTAATGAGGGTTAGGGGCAGAACGCGCACCGCATAGGTGACAGCCGCCATCACCGCAATATATACCCAATTCACGATGCCGGCACCTCCTCTTCATCCTTTCGGGGGAACAGCAGTGCCGCCGCCGAGGATAGCACGACCGTGAGCAGGATGATGCGCATACCGTCCGACAGATCGCGGATGAGCGGCAGGTACCCCGATGCATAGCTTGCCGCAAAGCACAGGGCGATGAGTCCCATAATCACCTTATCCTTGCGGGCGGGCGGCACGATGATCGCGAGGAACATCCCGTACAGTGCCACGCTCAAAGCGCTGGTAAGGCTACCCGGAAGGATGCTGCCAACGACGGTGCCGAGTGCGGTACCACACGCCCAACCGGGAACGGCGACTGCGAAAGCGCCGTACGAGTAATACGGATTTAACGTGCCGCGGCGCGCAATGGCGATGCCGAACAACTCGTCTGTCAGATGAAAGGCGATAAGGTACCGATGCCAGAACGGCATCTCGGGGTCGATGCGCTGACTCATGGCACAGCTCATCAGCAGATAGCGTGCGTTGATGATGAGGGTGACCAAGGCGATCTCCAAGGCGGCGGTTCCCGCCGCGATCAGCGAAAATACCGCGTATTCGCCGGTAGAGGTTGTGCAAAGCCAGCTTGCCATCAGACCTTGAAACCAGGACAGTCCCGCGCCTTGAACGGCAATGCCCAGCGAAAAGGAGACGGCGAGATAGCCGAGTCCGATCGGAATGCCGTCGCGGAGTCCCATTCGAAAGGCGGTTATGTTGTGAGGTGCCCGATAGGCGTATTTGCTGTTTTTCATGTTGATCCCTGCGCTTCTTTGAAATCACCACCCAGTATACCACAGTTTCTCACAATAGTAAAAGGGTTTACATAAAAAATTGCATTATTTCGTAAAAAGGTGTATACTTCCTTATGGTATTGGAAAGTCGGTGAAACAACCATGAGTAAAACAAAAGCCTTGCGGTATGCGTTCCCGAAAACGCTCCCCATCTTGGCGGGGTTCGGATTTTTGGGAATGTCGTACGGCATTTATATGAGTGCGGCGGGGTTTCCGTTTTGGATGCCGCTGTTGATCAGCGTTGTCGTGTTCGGCGGGTCGCTGCAGTTCGTGATGGTGACGATGCTGCTCAGCGCGTTCGCCCCTGTTTCCGCGTTTTGTATGGCGTTAATGATTCAAGCACGTCACGTGTTTTACGGATTGTCCATGTTGGAACGGTACAAGGGAATGGGGCTCAAAAAGCCGTATTTGATCTTCGGCATGTGCGACGAGTCCTTTTCTATCAATTCCTCGACGACACTGCCCGCAGACGTCGATCGCGGTTGGTTTTATCTGTTCGTGACACTGCTGAATCAATCGTATTGGGTGGCGGGTACGGCGGTGGGTGCTGTACTCGGCGCGCACCTGCCGTTTTCGACCGAGGGAATCGATTTCGTAATGACGGCGATGTTTGCGGTGATCTTCTTGGAGCAATGGCTTAAGGAAAAGCACCATGCGGCATCGGTGATCGGTGTGGGTTCGTCGGTGGCTTGCTTGCTGCTTTTCGGGGCGGAGTCGTTTATTATTCCTACGATGCTGTGCATGCTGGTGCTGCTGGCGGCATTTCGCCGTCCGATCGGGAAAGCAGGTGATGCCGCATGACACTGACCGAGCAGTTGTTGACGGTGGGGTTGTGTGTTGCCGCCACGCTTATCACGCGGTTTGTTCCGTTTTTGGTGTTTTCCGCGAAACGGAAGACACCCGCCTTTGTGCAGTATCTCGGAAAAGCATTGCCGCCCGCTTTATTTGGTATGCTGGTGGTGTATTGCTTAAAATCCGTGGATATCCTCGGCGGGTCGCACGGGTTACCGGAGTTTATCGCGCTTGCGGCGGTGGTTTTGTTGCACCTGTGGAAGCGGCAGATGCTCGTATCGGTTGCGGGCGGCACGGTATGCTATATGCTGCTGGTGCAGTTGGTGTTTTGATCCTTTTAAAAAAATTGCAGGTTGACTGTAGTTTTTCTTGCATTTTGGTGCAAAATAGAGTATAGTAAATAACGGCTTTGAAATTCACAAAAAGGGAAGAGGCTTTTGTATGGAAAAGGAAAGAAGAGTTGGTACGGTATCGCGCGGTATTCGCTGCCCCATCATCCGTGAGGGCGACGATCTGGCGGGTATCGTAGCAGACAGCGTGTTGCAGGCTGCCGAAGCAGAGGGCTTCGAGCTGCGTGATCGCGACGTCATTTCCATTACCGAATCCATTGTTGCCCGTGCGCAGGGAAACTACGCGTCGGTGGACGCGATCGCTACCGACGTGCGCGCCAAACTCGGCGGCGGTACGGTAGGTGTGATTTTCCCGATTTTGTCGCGTAACCGTTTTGCGATCTGCCTGCGCGGTATCGCGAAGGGTGCCAAAAAGATCGTGCTGATGCTCAGCTATCCGTCCGATGAGGTCGGCAACGAGCTGATCAGCATCGACAAGATCGATGAAGCCGGTGTCAATCCGTATTCGGACGTGCTAACCTTAGAAAAATACCGCGAGTTGTTCGGTGTGAATAAGCACGAGTTCACCGGCGTGGATTACGTTCAGTATTACGGCGATCTCATCCGCGAGTGCGGTGCCGAGGTGGAAATCGTGTTTGCGAACCAGGCGAAAACCATTCTCAATTACACCGACTGCGTGCTTAACTGCGATATTCATACCCGTGCGCGTACCAAGCGGATCCTCAAAGCTGCTGGCGCAAAGGTGGTTTGCGGTTTAGACGATATTTTGACCGCGCCGGTGGACGGCAGCGGTTGCAATGAGAAATACGGTCTGCTCGGCTCCAACAAATCGACCGAGGATACCGTTAAACTGTTCCCGCGTGAGTGCAAGGATTTTGTACTGGACGTGCAGGCGCGCATCTTAAAAGCGACCGGCAAGCACGTGGAAGTGATGGTATACGGCGACGGAGCGTTTAAGGATCCGCAGGGTAAGATCTGGGAACTGGCTGACCCGATCGTATCGCCCGCATTTACCGACGGTTTGATCGGTACGCCCAACGAACTCAAGCTCAAATATTTGGCGGATAACGATTACAAGGATCTGTCGGGTGAGGCGCTCAAAGAGGCGATCTCCAAGAGCATCAAAGAAAAGGAAGGCAACCTGGTGGGCAATATGGCATCGCAGGGGACAACGCCCCGTCAGCTGACCGATCTCATCGGTTCGTTGTGCGATCTGACCAGTGGCTCCGGTGACAAGGGTACACCTGTTGTGCTGGTGCAGGGGTATTTTGACAACTACACCAACGCGTAAATACAAAACAAAAAAGCCGCGGTATGCTTTGCTTTGCATGCCGCGGCTTTTGGCTTGTCTTTATTTCATTAAGTTCAAAAACTCTCTCATAAAACACGGAAGATCTTGCGGGCGTCTTGACGTGACGAGATTGCTGCATACCACAACGGGCTGATCCTTGTAGTTGGCACCCGCGTTTACAAGATCGTCTTTAATGCCGGGGTAGCAGGTGGCATCCACACCGCCGAGCACCTTGGCAGAAATTAAGATCTGCTGTCCGTGGCAGATGGATGCGATCGGCTTTTTCTGCTCGAACATCTCGCGAACCAGACGAATCACATCCGCGTTTTGACGGAGTTTTTCGGGCGCGGAACCGCCGGGGAGAATCAAACCGTCGTAGTCGACACTGTTAATATCGGCGACGGCTTTGTTGGCATCACATTCAAAGTGATACTTGCACTTGACGGTTTTCTCCGTAAAGGAAGCAACGTCAGCCTCAAAGCCTTCCTCCAATACGCGGTAATACGGATATAAGAGTTCCGAATCGTCACACATATCGGACGTGATGATGAGTACTTTTTTCATAGTAACACCTCATTGGTTGTTTTTGGCATACCCGTACAATCCGTACAGGGCGCAGGCGGCGGTATCCCGTACCAAGGAATGCGGCAGCGGGGTAGCGCTTTCAAAGCCGTCTTTCATCAAATCGAACGATTTGGAGATCTGACCGCCGATGACCACTTCATCAAAGCGGTCGTCGGTGCGTTTTTGTTCCAGACAGAGCCCCAAACAGCGGCCGAACCGGTAAAAGACGTCTGCGAGCGGTTGATTTCCGCATCTGGCTTCGTCCGCCATATCCTTGATGTTGGAGAACGTATGTCCAAGCTTGCTTGCCGCCTGCAAAAGCGCGCGTGTGGAGACGTAATCCTCCGAGATGCCATCCAAAAACGGCATGTTCCACAAGGGGCTTGCCGGCGTTTGGCTGTCGTTTAGTTGAATGACACCGTTTCGCACGTTGGCATACCCCAAACCGGTGCCGAGCATCACACACGCGACGTCGCGGGTTTTCAGTTCCGGCTTTTCTTCCAGAACACCCAGCGCAAAGGCGGTGGCATCGTTCATGAAGCACACCTGCATCTGCGGGAATCTTTGCGCGAGCAGATCTTTAAGGCAGACACCGAAAAGTGTGTGAAGTTTGTGTTTCATCAAGCTGGTGCCGGTGGTATAGTCGAACGGGCCGGGGGTGGAAACGGCGAGGAAATCCGGTTCGATCTTGCCACAAAAGTCTAACAGACTCGACACGATGCCCTCCTTGCCGTCCTCGTCTTTGACAGCAAATTGACCTAAGGTTTTCTCCCCGCTATGGAACACGCCGTATTTCACGGCGGTTCCGCCGATGTCTAATGCCAGGATTTTCATGCGATCATCTCTTTAACTGCGTTTTGTGAACGGTGACCACACCGACACCGAGGTTGCGGATGCGGTATTTGCCGAAGTTTGCGGGAACCACCGCGATATCCAGCGAATTCATATCGTAATAGAGTTCGGGATGATCGATGGATTCCACGCGGACCTTTTCGCCGTCAACCAGTGCGAGAACGTGGAACAGACCGTCGGTGTTATCGTCGATCTCATCCTCGAAAATGAGGTTGCGGAGCGAGAAGTACAGCAGATCGTGTTCGCCGACGATGATCTCTTTCGCCGTGCCGTTCTCACGCACCACGCCGCCGTGGTTGACCAGATTTTCGGTGACCCATTTGGCATCGCGCTCTTTGCGGATAACGTCCTTGCCCATTTTCATGTGGATCGGGCGGGGCAGACCGGTCTGCGGATCGGTGCGCTGATAGTCGTACAGTTTGTAGGTGTACGAACCGACGGTGAGGCTGCCGATCTCCAGAATGACCTGGTTGCGACCGGACGCGTGAATGGTACCTGCGGGGATCATCACCTGTGTGCCGGGAACGGAATCCACGGCGTTGATGTATTTCTGATAGTCGATGAGTTCGTGCGTGGTCTGTGCGCGATCCGCCAGTTCCATAAATTCGTCGCCGCTGTTCTCATCGGCAAAGCCCAGATAGGTTTTTGCCTGATGACCGGCGCGAACAACGTAGTAGCTTTCGTCCTGACGGCCGAACTCGCCGTGGTTGCTGATGACATAGTCGGCGTGGGGGTGGCACTGGATCGACATGTTGCCGGACGAATGGAACGTATCGTCGTAATTGAAACGGACGGGGAAGTAGCCGCCGAACTCGGTGTATGCCTTGTGACCGAGCAGTTTCTCGCCCATTGCTTGCACGAAGGTGAAGAACGGCACTTCAAACTCACCCGCTTCGTCCAGCATCGCGACCAGCGATACCTCCAGCGGGATCATGTCGAAGATCCATGCGCAGTTGCGCATTTCTTTCGGCAGATTTCTGAGTTTGTGGATGTAGAATCCGCCCCACACGCCTTCCAGGTACACGGGACGGCAACGGAACGGACGTCTGTTCAGTTCCTCAAACAGCTCCATCACACTGCCGAACGGCAACATTTTCATCTGGGTCGGTTCGTCCGCGGTGATATAGTAATCGAGCTTTTGGGTTCTCATGAGTCCCCAACGCTGCTCCATCGCGGTTTCAAAGTCCACGTAATAGTTGCGGCGCATCATCAGTCCGTAGGGGAGTTCCTCGGTCAGGCCGATGTTGCGGTTCTTACCGTTTTTGCAGTTTAAAACGGAGGTTCTGGGGGTGACGTCGATCCAGATACGCATATCGTATTCGTCCTGCAGTTCCTCGGACAGCGAGCCTTTGCCGTATACGAGCACTTTGCCGCCGTTTTTGATGCGGGCTTTCAGTTGCTCGACCTTTTCGGCATCCTGCAGACCTTTATAGCCTTCGCGGTAGCGTCTGCCGTACAGCAAAACGGGGTCGACATCGCGGTCCTCGGGCAGGAACGGCTCGACCTTTTTCGTGATAACCTCGCTCGGTAACATGACCGATGCCGCATCGATAAACTCAATGCCGGTGCGGGCGAGTTGCTGTTTGAGCACGTTGATGAGCATCTCGTACTCGGCGCCGGGATAAGCATCAATACCGATGCTGTTGGCATTTTCAAAGAATTTTGCGATCTTTTTGCCAACGTTCAAAATGCCGCTGACTAAGTTTTCTTTCACCGACGCGGGGATCTCCACGGTGTTGACCGCATTCGGATCGGCGTACGGGAACGGATGGAACATAAAGCTCATGTTTTTGCACTCCTTTATTTATGATCTAACCCCATTATATTTGTAAAAACACAATTCGTAAAGGGTGTATATTGACAAATGATAGGAGTATTTTGACATTTTTGCGGTTTTGGTATACAATAAATACGAGGTGGTGTTATGGGATTCCATATTTTGGAATGTAAACATTTTGTGGCGCCGTCTGCTACATCCGTTATCAAGCGCACCGTTTGCAATCACGAGTTGGATTATTACGTGAAGGGAGAGCGGACGCTGTATGTTGACGGTGTACCGCACGCGGTCAAGGACGGGTGCGTGTGTTTTCGCCGTCCGGGGCAGGAGGTATACAGCTTCGGTGACTATAACTGCTACATTATTACGCTGGATTTTTCAAAAGAAACGCCGGTTGCGAATTACAGCCGCAATAAGGCGACCGTCCTTGAACCGATCTCCGAGAACGGTATGATCACCGCGATTCCGACGGTGTTTTCGGTGCGCCGTTCCAAAGAATTGTTGCAGTTGATCGCTTCACTTTCCGAGCAGTCCGACAAAAACACCGAGGCATCGCACATGTTGCTCCGCGAGATCCTGTATTTGCTCAATGCGGATATTTGCCATCGGTACTATGAAGAACACAATGCCACAACGGCGATCGACGACGTGTTTGAATATATCAACAAGCATTACGCGGAGAAGCCGTCGCTTAATGAGTTGGCGGCACTGTCGTATATGGATAAAAGTTATTTGTGCCGCGCATTCAAAAAGCGGTTCGGTCAGTCGCCGATCGAGGCGGTGATTCTCTTGCGCTTAAATCACGCGCGGGATCTGCTCCTTAACACCGATATGACCGTGAAAGAGATTGCGACCGCTTGCGGGTACAACGATACGTCGTTTTTTATTGCGCAGTATAAAAAAGCGTTTCAAAACACCCCGAACGAGGATCGGAAAACGATGGCGAGATAATGAACAACGCACCTGCTATTCGCAGGTGCGTTGTTCATTATTTTTCAATCCATATCGCGTAGCGCTTGCGGGAGCCGTCGGACACGACTTGGTCGACGGTTTTCCACTGCAATCTGCCTTCGGTATGCAGTTGCCATACCAGGTCGTATGCCAGGCGCGCTTTTTGCGTATAGGTGTATCCGCCGGGCCACAGACCGGGGACTTCAGCCAGTTCGCCTTCCAGGCTATCGAAGATCACGGGGGCTTTGTCGGACTGGAGAAGTGCCTCGAGGAATTCATAACTCTGACGGTAGATGGCGGGGGTCAGCTCGCTGACCGGTTCGACGTCGATTTTGTGAGGGCTGATCTCAATGCCGCTTTGCGACACTGCCACGCTGTGGAACAGCGGCAGGTCAAACGCCTTGGCGGCGAGGTATTCCGGATACCCAAAGCGGGTGGTGGCAATATACGTTTCGCCGTTGTCCATCACGGCGGTCATGGCGCGGGTGGTGCGCAACAGATGAATGTGATCGGGATCGTCCTCGGTGATGAATACCGACACATTGTCCCCATACATTCTGGTACTGGTGAGTGCCATCGCTTCCGCGGGGCTTTTTCCTTGTTTGAGATAATAGTCCACCAAATGCACGCGCACTTCGGCGGGGGTGATATAGTTGCCGTTCGCGAGCATCGGGCTCTCACCCTTGGGGTTCTCGGTTTCGTGCAGGTACTTGACACCGTTGTCCTTTAAGAAATTAGCCGCCTCATCCCACATGGTGCTGTATTTTGAGCGGGGGGTGTTGCCGTTGGTGACGAGCGCGGTGCGGCCATCCATCGAAATAAACGGATGGAACGGCTTTTCCGGATCGCCGCCGGCGGGGCGGGTGTGCGCGATGCCGATCGTACCGGGAAGACTCAACACGTCCGTTTCGCGGATCAAGGTATCGACGTCGCCGATCGCCTTGCGGTAGTACAGCTTACCCTCATGAATGGTGGCGACACCGGTGCTCATGGCACCGTCAAAATACTGTTGACGGCGCAGCATTTCGAGCAGAAGGGGCGCTGCTTGTTGATTTCCTGCATAGCCTGCAATATTACACATATCGATTACTCCTTAATCGGATTATTTTGTTGCTTGAATTTCATGACAGAACCGAGCACAAAGCGGAACGTGATAACGATGACAACCATGAGCGCGGCGAACACGATCAAAACCGGTTTGTACGAACCTATGGCATCAAAACAGAGATTGACGAGCGGCGCGCCCAGTGCGTAACCCACATAGTTGAGGGCGGCAAACAATCCCAGTATTTTATCATAAGCGATGATGCCGAAGAAGTTGTTGACGAGCAACGGCACCAATAACGTTTCGAGCGGAAGAGCGACCGCATACAAAACGGCGAACGCGATGGTTAACACCAACCCGTAAGCGGAAGAATTTGCCAATGCCAGACACAAAAAGGCGGCAACTGCCGCGATTTGGCACGTGGTCATGACGACCGACAGACCGAAACGGTCGTGAATCCAGCCCGTGAGGATTTTGCTGGCGGTCATGGCGAGGGAGTTGATGCTGACGACGGCAGCGATCAGTTGCGGTGTCAGGCCCACATCCTGTAAGTGGGCGGCATACACACCCGAAATGCCTTGCAGGCACAAGCCGGTGAGCAATACGATGATGCCGCTGATATAGAAGAACGGCTTACGCCGCACTTGTGAAAACGGAACACCGATATACACAGCCGGTTGTTTTTTGAGTTTTGAGGCAACGGGAGGTGCAGCCACTTGCTCCGGCGGATTTTTAAGAAGAGCAACCACCGCAGCTCCCGACACGACCAGGATAGCGACTACCAGGAGATAGGAGTTTCGGTAACCGAACGGGTTGCCCGGTTCGTTGATGAGCGGGGTGGCAATCAGCGACGCGACGGTGGCACCGATGCCGTTTGCCGCGAACACAATGCCGGTGTATTTGCCGATGTCCTGCACAAACCAATGGCGAATGATGGAGCTTGCCATGGTGGTTGTCGTGAAAGCGAGACCAATGCCGAGCAAGGCGCCGCCGATGCAGAAGGTGGCAATATCCGTTGCGAAGGCGTAAACCAGCATGGAAGCGATGGTTGCCGCAAAGCCGATAGCAACCAGTTTTCGGGCACCGAGGCGCCCGAGCAACAGTCCGAAGAAGAGGTTGGCGACGGCGGTCGCCACATAGCGGCTGCTGTCGTTAAACGAAAACAGCCCGCGCGGAATGCCCACCGCTTCGGTGATGGCGGTGAGGTAAAGGCCCTTGTTGCTGCTGCAAAATCCCAGGCAGACAAATACCATCAGAAAACAGGCGCCGAGAATGAACCACTTATATTCGATTTTTGTTTTTTCTTTCATGCAAAATATCTCCTAAGGGGCCTCACGGTTTAACTACTTGTTATATTACTTGTCATATCATGATACCAAATGTAATGGTATTTGTCAATGAATTGATTGACGGGTGGTATAAAATGTGCTATGCTACCCTTTGTTGTGCAAAGGGGGTCGCGTCACCTTATGAAAAAACGCGTGTTCTATACGGAAATTTCGTACGTGTTGGCGCTGATTATCATGGCATTCGCTGCCGCGTTTACCGAAAAAGCGGATTTCGGCATGTCGATGGTGGTGGCGCCCGCGTACATTCTGCATTTAAAAATATCCGAGTTTTTGCCGTGGTTCAGCTTCGGCGTAGCGGAATACGTATTTCAAGGGTTGCTCGTGCTGCTTACGATCGCACTCATGCGGAAGTTTAAGCTTTCCTACCTGCTCTCGTTCGTGACTGCCATCATTTATGGCACGTTGCTTGACGGTGCGATGGCGGCGATTGCCGCGTTGCCGGATAGCACCTTTATCGTCCGTGCGGTGTGGTACGTGCTGGGGACGGTGCTTTGCTCGTTTTCCGTGTCGCTGTTTTTCCACACCTACTTATCCCCAGAGGTATATGAACTCATTGTCAAAGAAATTGCGGGTAAGTGGGGATACGATATCAACAAGGTCAAGACCGCGTACGATTGTTTTAGCACGGTACTGGGTATTGTGCTGTCCTTCTGCTTTTTCGGGTTTGGCGTTTTTGAGGGTGTGAAGCTCGGCACGGTGTTGTGCGCGCTTATCAACGGGTTTTTAATCAGCCGTTTCACTAAACTTTTGGAGCATCACTTTGAATTCTGCAACAAATTGAATATTGAGCGGTTTTTCCGGTAAGCAATACTAAGAAACGCCCGTCGCAGACGGGCGTTTCTTTCATCCTATTTCGTCGCCGTTTCTTTTGCTTGATGAATGGCTAATTGATACAACCGCTCGGTGGCAAAGCCGAGTTTGGTGACCACGTTTTCTTTGGTGGGGTAGCAGTAGAATGAATCGTTTTCGGTGGAGATATCCACACAGTCAAACGGCTTGATATAGCAGTAATCGTATTCGATATGCAGGCTGTTGGTCATCACCGGTGTGCGCTGAATGCGGTAATCCTTGCCGTTGTAATGCCCTGTCAGCACGAATCCGTTTTCGGGATCGTGGGTGAGTTTCGCTTTGCCAAGCTTCATAAACCGCCAGCAGCGCGGCAGGGAATAGACCTCTACCTCGTCCTCAAACGAATACGTGCCGTCGTCGATCCGGCGGTGTACCTGCTCACGTTCCCAGTCGAACCAATCCGGTACGTGGGAGAATTCGGTTTCGCCCGAAAGCGCCGACAGCGTGCCGTCCTCGTTTAGGTTCCAGCGCTTGCCGCATTCGGTGCAGAAGATCTCCGTGCCCTTGGATGCCATCTTGGATTCGGTCATACAATGCGGGCATTGGTACAGCACCTTATGCAAGCCTTCCGCGCGGAACGGTTCGGCGATGCGGATGTTGTTGTCCCTCTGATATTTGTAATCGTCATATGCGAGTGCTTCGCGTACCACCGCATTGATCTCCTCTGCCGACATGGATTTGACCTGCTCGGCGGTGAGGATCTGCGTCATCGTGGTATGCAGCGGCACCTTGCGTTTTTTGCGGAAATTCCAGAACGGCGAATGTAAGTAGTTGCCGTGGTGTACCACCGCGACCACCGGCACTTTGTTCATACGGATCAGTTTGCCGAGCGATTCCGGCATATACGACAGTGTGCCGCAGGGGGAATACCGCGCCTCCGGATACATCGACAAAATGTCCCCGCGCTTGAGCACGCGGTTGATGGATTTGATAAGATGCAGGTCCATCGTGAATTTGCGGGTGCAGATTGCGCCGATGAGTTCCAGCAAAAACGGACGACGATAGTAGCCGTCAATGCTGACGACGTTGCTGACGCGGTGCGGGAACGTTCCCATCGCGGCGAGTTCAAAGTCGATAAAATACATATGGTTGCTGAGCATCATATACGGCGGCTTTAAGCCTTCCATATTGATCTTTTCTACCTTGTATTGTTTGCCGATCAAAATGAATTTGCACAGCAGCCATATCAGATACGTGATAAGCTTTGGTTGCCGAATGGGATACTTGGCGGTATTGTACCGCTTTTTGTTTTTATAGTTGACATCGATATTCATTAAATCCCTCCTTAACCCTCTGTGTCAAGTTTACTGGATACGACAACAAAAAGCAAGAAAATTCGACTGCCAATTCTTGAATCGTTAACTGCTTGGTGATACAATGAGCATGAACGGAGAGGATAGAATGGTGTTTATTTGGATTGTGCTCGGCATTCTTGTCGCGATCTTGCTGATCTCGTTTGTCTGTTTTTGGATGGCGTTTTTCGTTCCGAAGCGGGAAATGTCCGACGAGGAATTCTCCATCCCGCCGGGGCGGGTGTACGAGCCGTATCGCGAGACAATGGTGAAGTGGATGAAAGAGGTGCGGGCACTCCCTTGTGAGTCGGTCAGCATTACCTCGTTTGACGGGCTAACGCTTTGCGGCAAATACTATGAATACGCGCCCGGTGCGCCGATTGAACTTATGTTCCACGGCTACCGCGGTGCGGCGGAACGTGACCTGTGCGGCGGGGTACAGCGCAGCTTCGCGCTCGGTCGCAGTGTGCTGATCGTGGATCAGCGGGCGAGCGGAAACAGCGAGGGGCGCGTTATCACCTTCGGTGTGTATGAGAGCCGCGATTGCGTGTCGTGGGTGGAATTTATGCTCCGTCGGTTTGGCGAGGACGTTCGGATCGTGTTGACCGGCATTTCGATGGGCGCCGCCACCGTGATGATGGCGGCGGGCAAACCGTTGCCGCCGAACGTTAAGGGGGTGCTTGCGGATTGCGGGTATACCTCGGCGCGCGATATTATCAAAAAGGTCATTCGCGAGATGAAGCTGCCCGCATCGCTATTGTATCCGTTCGTCCGACTCGGCGGACGGCTGTACGGCGGGTTTGATCTGGAGGAAACGCCGCCGGTTGAGGTGATGAAAACTTGTAAACTGCCGGTCATTTTTTTCCACGGTGACGACGATGCGTACGTTCCCTGTGAGATGAGCCGTTTGAATTATGAGGCGTGCGCCGCACAAAAGAAGCTCGTGATCGTGCCCGAGGCGGGACACGGACTGAGCTATATGCTTGACGGAGAAGGGTATATTGAAGCGCTTCGTGAATTTACGTTTGGATTATAAAAAGAACCGCTGATTACAAATCAGCGGTTCTTTTTTGATGTTACTCAGCCCAAGTGATAAAGCTGTAACTATCCAAGATCTGAAAGTATTTGGCGAGTCGTTCATACAGCGGATGTGCGGCTTCACCAAAGTGCTCGTCAACCGCCTTCCCCAACTCGAGGATGCTGCGTTCGCCGTCAATCAGCGGCCAGACAAAGCTACCGTTTTCATCCAAATGAATGTAGGTTGTTTTCGGCTTTTTGAGCAACTTTTGCGCGATGCGGTTGGCAAGCCCTTTGTTCTCGATCTCCAACGTGACGATGCCTGCCTCGTCAGCCGACCAAACAATGTCGGGATTTTTTACCGGCACCTTTTCCAGATAATTTTCGCGGGTTACTTGTTTTTTCATGCTTTACGATCCCGCTTCTTCCACACGGAGAATTTGAGAAGGGTCAGGATGATGATCGCAAACAGCACCAAGCCGCCGATGTCGGATACCACCTGCGGAATGCCGAAGCGCGCCGACAGGTCAAGTGCTTTATCCAAGCCGAACACCGCGAACACCGCCAGCAGAATGCCGACCAGACCTTCGCCTGCGATCATACCGGAGCAGAACAGCACGCCGTCGTTGACCACGGCGGTTTTGGTCTCCTCGTCCTTGTAGCGGAGCTTATCCAGCACAAGGCGTACCAAACCGCCGACCATGATGCATGCGTTGAGGTGTACCGGCAGATAGACGCCGATCGCAAAGGGAAGCACCGGAATACCCAGAATCTCAACGAGTACCGCGATCGCCACGCCGATGAATACCAGATTCCACGGCAGGTTACCTTCCATCACACCTTCGGTAATGAGCTTCATCAGCCCTGCCTGCGGTGCGGGCAGTTCCGCGGAGCCAAACTGCCAGGCGCTTGCCAGCAGATACAGCGTGCCGCCAATGGCGAATGCCGATGCGACCACACCGATGATCTCGCCGATCTGCTGCTTTCTGGGCGTCGCGCCGAGCAGATATCCGGTTTTTAAGTCTTGGGAGGTATCACCCGCGATGGCGCACACGATGCAAATGATCGAACCGATCGCAATGGCGCTGGTCATACCCGCAATGCCGGTTGCACCGGTGAATTTGAGAATTAAGGTCGTGAACAGCAATGTGGCGATCGCCATACCCGAAACGGGGTTGTTACTGCTGCCGACCAAGCCGACCATACGCGACGACACGGTGGCAAAGAAGAAACCGAACAGTACCACAATAAACGCGCCGAGCAGGCTGACGGGGATAGCGGGAATGAGCCACACGAGCAGCGTCAGCACCACGATCGCCGGAATGACGACCAGTAGGCTGATATCCTTGTCGGTGCGTCTGCCGGATGTCGCACCTGCACCGACCATGCTCTTGATCGCACCGCTGAAGGTTTTGATGATGAGCGGCAAGGATTTGATAAGACTGATGATGCCGCCTGCCGCCAACGCGCCGGCGCCGATATAGCGGATATACGAGCTCCAGATCGCGGAAGCGCCGCCGCTTTCGAACATTTCACCGATGGTGACCGTGCCGGGATACATCACGATACCCGAACCGAACAGCACGATCAGCGGGATGATGACTACCCAGCTGAGCAAGCCGCCCGCGAACATATACGACGAAATACGCGGACCGCAGATGTAACCCACACTCATAACCGCGGGATAGATCTGCGTGCCGATGGCACCGGCAAAGCCTTTGACTGCCAGCGTGATCTCACCGGATACTGCTTTGAGTGCGTCGATGATGAACTTGAACAGCGCGGCAAAGCCCATACCGGCAAACACGGTAGAGGCGTTGGAGCCGCCTTCTTCACCGGCAAGCAGAACTTCGGCGCACGCCGCGCCTTCGGGATAAGGCAAAACGCCGTGTTCTTTTACGATGAGCGCGTTACGCAGCGGCACCATAAAGAATACGCCGAGCAGACCGCCGATGAGCGCGATCAACGTGATCTCCAGAATGCCGGGATTTTCGCCTTTGCCTTCCGCCGCCCAGATGAACAGTGCCGGCAGGGTGAAAATGGCACCTGCCGCGAGCGATTCACCCGCTGAGCCGATGGTTTGGACGATGTTGCTTTCTAAAATCGAGTTTTTGCGCATGAGTACGCGGATGACACCCATGGCGATGACCGCCGCGGGAATGGATGCCGATACCGTCATGCCGACGCGCAGCCCCAAATAGGCATTCGCCGCACCGAAGATAACCGCCAACAGAATACCGATCACAATGGAAGTGACCGTGAGTTCGGGAGTGACCCGTTCTGCGGGGATATACGGCTTAAATTCCGTTTGCTTGTCCATGTTTCCTCCGTTCTGCCGTGCCGTTTTACAGCAGGGCATTGAAATCTTGATAATTATATCATAGGGGCATATAAAAAGCAACCGCCCTTTTGTTTTTTTACAAAAGAGCGGTGATGGAACATTATGCCGATTGTTTCTGTCGTCGCAGTATACGCAGGTGATCCTTGCCGTAGACGATGCCTTCGGCGAGCAAGCCGACCGGCAGGGCGGCGGCGATGTCGACTACCGAATGTTGCTTGACAAACGCGGTGGACAGACAGATCAAAATCACCGCGACTACCACAAAGGCTTTCCACCAAGGCGAAACACCCTTTTCCTTAACCCATACAGAGGCGATGCCCAACGAATACGCTACGTGCAGTGACGGGCAGACACCGGTGTTGGTGTCAAACGTATACAGCATACCGGTTATTTGGGTCAACAGGTTGTCGCGTGCAAACTCCGTCGGTCGCAGGTCTTGGCGGGTGGGGTACAGAATGTAGGCTGCCATGGCGACGATTTGGGTGATGATGATAAAGGTCTGCAAGCGCTTGAAACTATCGATATTGTATAAAAGGAAATAACCGAGCGAGATCACGATCAGCACGTACCAGAATACGTAAGGAATCAAAAACCATTCGCAAAACGGGATGAGATCATCCAGTGAGGAATGTACGGGTGTGCATTTCTCGGGAGGGATCAGGTTTTCGGTTAAAAAATACAGCGCAAAATACCCCACCCAACCGAGTAATAACAGCAGGTGTGAAAATTCGGGGTCTTTTAATTTGGAAAACCGAAATTGTCGGTAATCAACGACTGGCTTCTTCATGTTCGGATACCTCGTTTTGAATGTTGTAAGGATAGTGCTTGCGCGGAATGTTGCGATAGGGAACGACGGTGTGCGGCGGAAGATCGCAGGCGATAGCGGTGATCTCGTTTTTCAGATACTCGCAGATGCGGTTTCGCTCTTCGTCCAAGGGTGCATCGTGAGAAAAACGGATCGGTTTGCCGAGATACGCCGTTTTCAGCCGCGGGGCGATGTACAGCGGTGCAAATAACAGCTCTTTGCCGGTTTTTTTATAGTACAGTTTGGCAACGTCAATGAATTTATCGTGAAAATCATTGATGATATGATTATAAGGTGCATCGTATTCCGGGAACACCACCACGCTCGCGCCCTCCTGCAGGCGGGAAACGGTTTGCTTAAAGGTAGATACTACGCGGGCATCATG
Source organism: uncultured Eubacteriales bacterium (assembly GCA_964450615.1). Taxonomy (GTDB): domain Bacteria; phylum Bacillota; class Clostridia; order Oscillospirales; family Acutalibacteraceae; genus RGIG3009. Next base: position 18,318 of record CAYVDQ010000008.1, read on the forward strand.
ATACACGCCAATGGTGTTGGCGTTATTGAAAACACACACCGCGAGCGGTGCAATGAGGTAGGACAGCAGTTTATAAAACGGGCGGCTGTATTTCGGTTTTTGCGACCAGAAATCACGATAGGCGTAGGCGGGAACCTCTTTTAGACTCATCATTTCGCCCGCGCACCAGGTATATCGCTCGAACGGCATATAGAATTCACAGACGATCGGGCCGTTCATCTGCGTGTGATTTCCCACAATCAAGATCGGTTCGTGCGGCAGATTTTCAGCGCCCACGACCGTGGTTTTGGGATAACATACCCACAAGCACCACTTGAGGAACTTATACAGCCGTGTCGGTTTTTTTGCATTCATCAGGGTCTTCCTTTCTAAAAACTCCGTACCATTTTACAACGCGAATGTTAGGAAAGTGTGAACGGGAGAAAGATTTTTTGGGAGATTTGTGCCCGATGTACAACAATACAGGCAATAATCACGAATCGTGCACAGCCTCTGTTAACAATTTTGTTGCCAAGCAAAAGCCATCGCGAAAAGCCTGTTCACATGCAATGCAGACATATCCATTTACACAATCGGCATATTTTTCAAAGCTGTTCAATGTGCTACCCTTAAGAACTTTTTCTAAATCAACAAGATTTCGTTGCATTAGGGCTTCCGGTTCAGTCATTTCGGAATCCCCCAAATCTTTGGCCGGTTTCAGATTCCCATTCCAAAGCTGAGCGAGGGTAGAGGACATATCACAGACTCCTTTGTACTGATAGTTGTTTCATCAGTATAACATGAAAAACCGCCATGTGTTGTAAAAAACACCACTTGGTGTTTTTGGGGAGGACCCGAAGGGTCTTTTGTGCAAGGAGGTAGTGTTGATCTCGTCTTTGAGTTTCGGTACAGCGAATAGGGGGCGGTGGAACGCTACGCCCTAAAAACGTGCCACCGGCACGTTTTCTTAACGGGCTTTCGATCCCCTTCGGGCAAAAACAAAGACCACCCCGGTTGGGGT
>CAYVDQ010000009.1:0-18289 GCA_964450615.1 uncultured Eubacteriales bacterium
CGCACACCTGCGAGCACGAGCTGCCCACCGACCGTGACGCGGTGTTTCGGTATTTGGCGTCGGGCGCGATCAAGGGCGTCGGACCGGTAACGGCATCCGCTTTGGTGGCGCAGTTCGGGGAAGATACCTTACGTATTATGGAAGAGGAACCCGAGCGGCTGTGCGAGGTGCGCGGCATCACCGCCTCCAAAGCCGAGAAGATCGCCAAGGAATACCGCGAGCAGTTTGGACTGCGCGAGGTGATCTTAGCGTTTTCGGGTTACGGACTCACACAAAGCGAGGCCCTGCGCTGTTGGAAACGGTGGGGCGCTTCTACAGTGGATACCATCCGTTCCAACCCCTATCTGCTGTGCTCGGCGGGGTTGTACATTTCCTTTGACCGCGCGGATGCCATTTGCATGAGCATGGATCGTCTGCCGGATGATCCCCGACGGATCGAGGCGGGGCTGTTACACGTATTGCGGCACAACCTGCAAAACGGACACACCTGCCTGCCGTCGGACAAGCTCATCGTTGCGACGGCACAGATGCTCGGGATCGATGCGATCAAAACCGGTGAAACGTTGCAGGACATGGTCACGCAGTTCACGGTGCGCACCGAGCGGATCGGGGAACAGGTCTTTGTGTTTCTACCCGCCTTGCATCAGGCGGAGAAATATGCCGCCTCGCGGATCCGGTTGATGACGGGCTTCCACACCGAGATCAATGAGAAGATTCGCCGTAATCTTACAATCATGGAGCAACAAAACGGCATCACCTATCAGGAGCGGCAGCGCGAAGCGGTGCTTGCGGCGGTGGAAAAAGGGGTACTCATTCTCACCGGCGGTCCCGGTACCGGTAAAACCACCACTCTGCGCGCCATCATCGCGTTATTGGAAGGACTCGGCGAGCGGGTGGAGATTGCGGCACCGACCGGTCGCGCCGCCAAGCGCATGACCGAGTTGACGGGGTGCGAGGCGCGCACCATTCACCGTTTGTTAGAGGTCAAATGGGACGATTCCGATACCCCGGTCTTTGATCGTAACGAGAAAAATCCGCTCGAGGCGGATGCGCTGATCGTTGACGAGGTGTCGATGGTGGATGCGTTGTTGTTTGAAAGTCTGTTGCGCGCGCTCAAACCCGCGTGCCGCCTCATTTTGGTCGGGGATACCGATCAGCTCCCTGCGGTGGGTGCGGGCAGTGTCCTGCACGATCTGATCGACAGCGGCGCGTTGCCGGTCGTGAAATTAAATCAGGTGTTCCGTCAGGCGCTCACGAGTGATATTGTTGCCAATGCACACCGCATCGTATCGGGAGATATGCCGAAATTCAGCAAAAAGCAAGGCGATTGCTTTTTCTTGGAGGAGTTTATACCGGACAATGCCGTTAACACGGTAGTGGATCTGTGCACGCGGCGCTTGCCCGCCGGTTACGGCACCAGTGTGTTCGATGGGATTCAGGTACTGTGTCCCGGTCGCAAAGGTCCGCTCGGCACGGTGAAACTCAACGAACGGCTGCAGGAGGCGCTGAACCCTTGCGGTGAAAATAAGCGTGAGTGGAGCGGCGAATCGTCCATGCTCCGCGAGGGCGATAAGGTCATGCACATCAAAAACGATTACGACATCGGATGGACGCGGGACAGCGGTGAGCAGGGAACCGGCGTCTTTAACGGCGACATCGGGGTACTGGAGGAGATTTCTCCGCGTGAACAACTCCTGAAAGTCCGCTACGACGACCGTGTGGCACTGTACACCTATGAGCAGGCGAAAGAACTGGAACTCGCGTACGCCATCACGGTGCATAAAAGCCAGGGCAGTGAATTCGACACGGTGGTGTTGCCGGTGTGTCACGTGCCGAAACTGTTATGCTACCGCAACCTGCTGTATACCGCGGTCACGCGTGCCAAATCCCTCTTGGTCGCTGTCGGTGAGCGCGAAACGGTGGGCGCGATGGTGAAGAACCACCGCAAGACTTTGCGGTATACGGGACTTACCTTCTTTTTGGAGCAGGCGGGGCGATTTTTCTCGTGACCAAATGCGAACGGATTTTGCGGTGTCTTGTTGCCGTTTTCTTGCCGAAGCGATGCGTCTTTTGTGATACGATCATTCTGCCGTGGCGTCAAAGCTGTGAGGCTTGCGCACGGCAGTTGTCTTTCATCCGACCTCCGCTGTGTCCGTATTGCGGGCAGCACAAAAAGAATTGCGGCTGCTTAAAACGGCGATCGCCGTTCGATAAGGTCACGGCACCGTTTTATTACGAGACAGCGGCGCGAAGCGGCGTCCTGCGGCTCAAACGGTACGACGATCCGGACGCGATCGCCTATTTTGCCGATTGCATGCACACGGTGGTGTGCCGTGAGTACGGGGACGAGCCGATCGACGGACTTGCGTACGTGCCGATGACACGGCGCGCAGAGCGTGCTCGGGAGTATAACCAAGGAAAGCTGCTCGCCGAAGCGCTCGGCAAACGGTTGGCGTTGCCGGTGTATACGGCGCTCGCCAAAATCTACGAAACACCGCCGCAAAAGGCGCTGGATCTTCATGCGCGGTCGGGCAATGTACTGGGTGTGTTCGACGTGATCGACCCCGCCGTTCGCGGCAAAACGCTGCTCTTGGTGGATGACGTGATGACATCCGGCGCGACACTGGGCGAATGTGCCAAAATGCTGAAGATTTACGGTGCCAAGCGGGTCCTTAGCGTTACGATCGCGGTGCGTAAACACAAAAAAGAACCGGATGAGATCTCCTGATCTCATCCGGCTTTTGCGTATTACCCTTGCAATTCCACCCAAAACTCCACACCGTCCGAACCGTTTTGCACCCCGTACGGCATGCGGTGCGCCTGCATGATCGCCGCGACGACGGACAGCCCGATGCCGGTGCCGCCGTACGCGCGGGTGCGCGCTTTGTCAATTTTATAAAAACTCTCCCAAATATGCGGCAGATCCTCTTCGGGAATGGGTGTACCGGTATTGAACACCGTCACACGCACCGCGTTCGCTGTCGGTTGCAGCCCGATGCGGATCTCGCCGTGCTCGGCAACGTGGTGCAGGGCATTGGTCAGATAATTGGTGAGTACCTGCTCAATAAGCAGGGCATCGCCCCACACGAACAACGGCTCAGCGGAAAGTGTCGGCAACGCGACCGCGCGCTCGGCAAAAACGGGTGCGTGACGTTGCAGCAGCCGTGCGAGCAAAGCCGACAGATCAAACCGCTCAATGGTGAGTTCGTCACCGCCCGATTCGAGTTGCATCAAGGTGGTGAGCTTCGCAATGATCTGCGACAGCTTTGCGGCCTCGTCCTCGATCACAGAGCAATAGAATTCACGGTCAGCGGCATCCGTCGCGATGTTTTCGCGTAGCCCCTCCGCATACGTCTGGATCAGTGAGATGGGTGTTTTGAGCTCGTGCGATACGTTACGGATGAACCGACTGTGCGCCTCGTTCTGGCGGGTGGTCATCTCCATGTCACTCTGCAAACGCGCGTTGGCGGTTTTTAAGTCAGATAAGCTGTGCTCCATTGCTTCGGACACGGTGTTCAGGCTGCGCCCAAGTTCTGCGAGCTCGTCCTGCCCCTCGCCGCTGTACCGATCGGAGAAATCCATGTGCGCCATGCGCGTTGCCATGTCGGACAGCCGCTGTACCGGTCGGGTAAACAAACGGGCAAGGAAAAACACGATCACACAGCTGAGCAGCAGCGTGCCGAGCGCGGACCATTGCAAAAAGCGGTTGGTGATGGCGGCACCTTCCTGCACGTCCGAGATCGGCAGTTGCAAGGTGACGTTGATCCCCTCGTCGGTTTTGCCGTACAGTACCATGCTGTTATCCGATTCGGAGCGGTTGACGATCGTATACGCCCCCTTGGCAACGGTGGGGTAGGAGGGACTCACCACGATCGGACCGGTACGGCGGTCGGTGGTGTAGATCACCTGATGATTGGACCAGATCAGGATAGACATATCGTGATCGGTGTGATAATGCGAAAGCGCACTTTCGGGATCGCCGCGCTGCGCGATAACGTCGGCGGCATCGGTGTAGGCTCCGGTCAGCAGGGCTTTCTGCTCGCGTTCATAGAGGTGAGCAAAGGCGAACGTGTTGAGCAGCCAGTTGAACAAAAGCAGCGCTAAAATACACACCGTAAGAATGCAGAAAACCTTGCCGGCAATCGACCGAAAGAAACGTGCGACGACAGTTTTCATACTTCATCCTCAAACTTATACCCGATGCCGCGCACCGTTTTAATGCCATTACCGACTTCGCCGAGCTTGCTGCGCAGTTTCTTAATATGCGTGTCCACCGTGCGGGCATCGCCCTCGTAATCGTATTGCCAAACGTTGCCCAGAATTCGGTCACGCGACAGCGCAACCCCTTTGTTGGTCATCAGATATTCCAGTAACTCAAATTCGGTATAGGTGAGCTGCACCAAGGTGTTATCCACGTACACCTCGCGCGCGAGCTTGTCAATGCGCAAACGCGACGGATCGGCGGAAACGGTATCGCTCTTGCGGCGCAAGATCGCCTCAATGCGGGCGGACAGGATTTTTAAACTGAACGGCTTTGCCACGTATTCATCCGCGCCCAGCTCAAAACCCAGCAATTCATCGGCTTCCTCACTGCGGGCGGTGAGCATGATGATGGGAGCCTGATGTGTCCGTCGGATCTCGCGGCACACCTGCCAGCCGTCTTTCTTCGGCATCATCACGTCCAAAATCACGAGATCCGGGTGTTTTTCGTAAAACACCTCTAACGCTTCGACACCGTCGGCGGCTTCCAGCGTTTGATATCCCTTAATGCGCAGGTAGTCGGCAATGACACGGCGCATGCGCATCTCATCGTCAACGATCAGAATGGTAGGATTGTTCATATTGTCACATCCTATTTCAAATCAATCACAATTCTCTCGGTCGCTTCAAAGCGGGCGTTCCCGGTCAACACGGCGATCACGCTCTGATAGAGTAGCAGCGGATCCTCCAAAAATTGCTCGCGCACCAGGGCGGCTTGACGGTCGTCCGCCACCAACAGCGTAAAGGAGAGAAGCGGCGCTTCCTCGTTTCCGACCGTGCAGGTCACGGTATACCCTGCCTCGGTTTTCGCGATCTGTACGTGATTTTCCTGCTCACTGCGGCGGCGCGCCAACAGCTGGATTGCCGCCTTGGAGGCGCGCTCGCGAATGGTATAGGGAAGCAGATCGGCAAGCGTTTCTGCCGCGTGGGAGCCTGTTTCGGTCACTAACAGCGTGTCGTCCTCCCGATCACGCAGGTTACCGAGCTCCACCAACTCGTCGATCGCGGCACTGGTATCAAAGAAATTCGCCATACCGTTCCCGCAGATGATATCGAGTACGTCGTTTCGGGGCATCGGCACGCCCGCCGCGATCAAAATATAACAAATCAGAATTTTAATTTCATGGCGGGAATGTAACCCACCGGGCTCCACACCCGCGCCAAAGGCATCGCGATCCATCCAACGCGCCCCCTTATATCATTTACCTATTTAGTATACAAAAACTCCGCCCCGCTGTCAACAGCGGGGCGGAGTGCGATTTTACAGATTAACGATAGACGCGTCAAATAACGCCGCCTCGTCGAGCGAGTGGGTGACCAGTACGATCGGACACCTTGCAAACCGTTTGCGCAGTGCTTTGGCGACCGTTTCTTTGAGGGCGTCGTCAAGACCGTTGAACGGCTCGTCCATGAGCAGTAAGTCACCGCCGAACGCGAGTGCGCGTGCCAGCGCCACCCGCCGCTGCATCCCGCCGCTCAGTTCATCGGGGTATTGCGCGGCGGCATCCTGCAAGGAAACGGCAGCAAGTGCTCGATCCACCGCGTCGCCGTCATCGGTGATGAGGAGCAGATTTTCCCGCACCGTCAGCCACGGTACCAGTCGGTTTTCCTGAAACACCATCGCCAACCGCTGTGCATCGCACTGCACCGTACCGCCGGCAGGCGTTTCTAAACCGGCGATCAGCCGCAGCAGGGTGGTCTTTCCGCACCCCGACGGACCGAACAGACAAACCGCACCGTTTTGCGGTAACGTCAGCGAAAAATCGGTGAGGATGGGAGTGCCCCCGTACGCAAAGGACACACGGTCAAGCGTTACCATGAAATCGTCTCCTTTCGCGTCACACGGAGCAGCAGTTTTTCCAAGAGGATGCTCAGCACGATCACCACCGCGGTCCACGCGAACACTTCAGGTGTTTCGAGCGTCATTTTGGCAAGTTGTAAACGGTTGCCGATGGCAAGGTCGGGACGGCAGATAACCTCCGCCGCCACGCCGGATTTCCACGCAAACCCCAATCCGTTGACACACGCCGTCACGAAATACGGCTTGATCGAGGGAAGATACAGCCGCGTGAACACACGGTGCTTCGACACCGCGTACAGCCTCGACATTTCGAGGAGCCCCTTATCGGTGCGGCGGATACCCTCCTCCACGTTCACCCAGACGATGGGCAACACCATCAAAAACGCGATGAATGCGGGGATGATATCGTAATCAATCCATACCAAGGTCAGAATGATGAACGATGCTACCGGTGCCGCACGGATAATCTGTAAAAGCGGAGAGAATACCGCGCGCACAAGCGTAAAGCGGGTGGTAAGCACCGCGAGCGCCGTGCCGAACAGCAATGCCGCCGCAAATCCCACGACAATGCGTATAAGTGACATACCGACCGACTGCCAAAACAGTGCCGTCGGCAGTAATGCCAGCAAGGTTTTGATAACTGCAAGCGGGGTGGGGATGAGCAACTCTTGCCGCACTAAGGCGGCAACGAGCCACCACACCCCGATCCAGAACACCGCGACCGCGGCACCGCGTGCGATGGTCTTTACTTTACCCGACATAATAGAACGCGTCGTCCGGCAGTTTGCCGCCGACGGCCGTCGGGTTAGCATCAAACAACACCTGATAGTACTCCGCGATCTGGTTCTTCATATCCTTGCCGGATACGAACGTGAGCTGGCAATTCGGGATCGCTTTTTTGGCGAGGGCGGCTTTCGGAATGATGCCGTAGGTCTCGCACAGCGTCGCGGTGGTCTCGACGTCGGAAGTGCTTTCGATGGAAGCCTTGTATTCGGCGAGGAACGCATCCACCGCCGCTTTGTTGGCTTTGGCAAACTCCGTGCGTACCGCGACGCAACCCATCATCAGCTTACTGCCTTCGGGCACAACCGCTTCCCACGCGTCGTTCATGGACAGTGCCACCTTGACGTCTTGGTTTTGAGCGGTGATGGACGATACGTTCGGTTCGGGTACCATCGCGAGCGTGATATCGCCGTTTATCATCTTCGCGACCAGCTCGGTGTTTTCTGCCAGGAACTCGATCTTCACGTCTTTGTCGGGATCAATACCGTTTTTATTCAGCACGTACCGCAAAATATACTCGGGATTGGCACCCTGACCGGTGGAATAGATGGTCTTGCCGCGCAGATCCTCAACAGAGGTGATGCCGTTGCCGTTATCCAACATATACAGCACACCCAAGGTGTTGACCGCGAGCAACTGCACCTTGCCCTGCGTTTTTTGATACAGCGAAGCGGCGAGGTTGGTCGGAACCGCGGCAATATCCAGGTTTCCCGATGCGAGCTGTGTGCCGATATCCTGCGGCACGGACGAAACCGTAAATTCGTACTCATTCGCGGCGGTGGCGTTCTTATCCGCTTCCATCAGATGTACCATGCCGATACCGGTCGGTCCTTGAATCGCGCCGACCTTGACCGTTGTCTTTTCGACGGGCGCAGATTCTTTGGCACAGCCGGCAGCCATTGCCACGATCAACAGCAGAGCAAGTGTGAGTGATAGTACTTTTTTCATATAAGGTTCCCTCTTTCTAAGAAATACGGTAGATTTTATCCTCTTTCACGAGGATGCCTTCGCGCACCAGAGTGTCCAGTGAACGATACAAACTGGACCGCCCCATGTTGAGGGCTTTTGCCAGCTCGGTCATCGTATCGGGCAACTGAATGGTGCCTTGCTCGTCCTGGTGGGAGAGCAGATAGTGATACAAACGGTTTTCGGTGTTTCCGACAGTGAGCGCCGACAGCTTACGGTTGAGAAACCGAACACGGCCGGACAAAAACCGGATGTATTGCTCCGCGATGGCGGGGAATTCCGTCAGCAGCTGTGATACCAGTTCCTGCGGCAGAAACTGTACGGAGGACTCCTCGTCGGCGGTGATCTCGGTCACGTAATCGTCGCTTTCACTGTCGAACAGTGCCGCCACACCGAAGATCTCACCCGCGCGCAGACGGTTGATCACTACCTCTCCCGACGAACGGACCACCACCGATCCGCGTACGATCAACCCGACGGCGCGGCGAAAGGTGTGCGTGTTGTACACGATCTGCCCGCGTCGGTAGGTGACAGGCGGCTCCAAGCGTTGCTCGATCGTGTGCAGTGCTTCTTCACCAAGTCCGTCAAACAGAAAAAACGCGGATAACGGACAAGCGGTTCCCATCGGCTCCACCTCCTTTTTGCATCAAAAAGTGTCCCAAATGGGACAACTTTTCTATAGTATAGCGCAAACATCCGAAAAATACAAGGGGGTGGGCAAAATATTTTTGATGAGACATTTACTTTTACGCGATTTTGTGGTATGTTATACTTAACACTCTATGTGCAGGAGGAATTGTACATGAAAAAGGGTATAGCGGTACTGCTGGCGGCGTTGCTTACGTTGAGCATGACGGCGGTCGGTGTAAGTGCCGAGGAAACGACCACGACCGCGGAGGTCACGACCACGACCACCGTGGCACTGCAACGCGTAGCGGTCACCTTAACGGCATCGTTCAACGCCGACGGTACGCTGACGGTCAAAGCGGTCGACGAGACCGGTGCGCCGGCGCACGCGTATGAGGTATCCTTGGTTCTGCAGGGGATGCCGGAAACCGGTCATACGAACGATCAAGGTATTTACACATCCCAATTTGACGTTGATGAAGGCAAAGAGGCGAGTGTGCAGGGCGTGGAAACGCATACGGCGTCTGCAATCTACGAGGCGTGTGCCAAGCAAACCCTCGCCCGGCCGATGACTGCCACGACCACGGCAGCGTCCGAGGCGACAACGACGGTAACGGAAGAAACCACTACAACGGTGAGTGAAGAAACCACGACCGGCACGGAGGAAACTACCACCGAACAGACGACGACCACCACCGGTACCACCGCGGCGACCACGGCAATCGTCAAGGGAAACAGCACGACCGCCGTGGAGAATGACAGCATCGCGGTGAACGCCTTGACCGATACGGCGTTACTCGAGAATTTCGGTTTAACGCGTCAGGAGTTCTTGTCCAAAGCGCGGTTGTTGGTGTCCGAAGAGGATTACCAGCGGTTGGTGGGGCGCACGGGCAACACCCCGATGCTCGGTGTGCGCACCTCTGTTGCTGAGATTACCCCCGCCATGGTGCAGGAGGCAGTATCGAACGCATCGGATTTCTCGGGCTATTCCGAGGATCAGCGTCAGACACTCACCTTTGATCTGTCCTTACTCATGCTTTCTCGCGCAGGCAAAGACGTGCCGGTGACGGCACTGCCCGAGGACGTTATCTACACCGTTCAGCTGCCGATTCCCACGGCGATGAAGGATTGTTCTGCGTTTGCGATCACCGTGATGGACGGTGACGAGCTGATGACACCGCAGAAACTTGAGGTCAAGAACGGACTGTTCGAACTCAAAATCAATTCGCTGGAAGCGTACACTCTCATCGGCTTCGGTGAAGAAAAAGATGAGCGCGCAGGCGGTGTGTCTTGGCGCTTGACCGTTCTGTTAATCGCGGGTATTCTGTTGCTTGCGGGTGCGGGCGTGCTGCTGTATTTCTTTGTGTTCCGCAAGCCCGACGTGGTTGAGGAAACGGAGCAGGAATCCACTTTAGAGGATAGTGACACCGATATTTACAGCGGTCGCACCGACAACACCTGGGAACCCGAAGACAACTGATTCGATTTGATTCTGCCACGACACGATAAACGGGGGCGAAAGACTAGCCCCGCAACTTCACGTGTGCGACACGCCTTTACGACAAATTCAATAGGCAAGCGGGGGTGCAATACGCCCCCGCTTCTTTTACTTTCTATCCCGCATTGGCGACGGTATCAACAATAAAAACCGCGGCATGCCATGCCGCGGTTTTTCGTTTAGTTAATCTTATCAATATCGTACGGGGTGGTCTGGTACACAAAATAGTTCAGCCAGTTGGAGAAAAGCAAATTGGCGTGGCCGCGCCACGTGACCGGCGGGGTACGGGTGGGATCGTCGTCGGGGAAATAGTTGAACGGTACCTCGATGGGTAACCCCGCCGCTTTGTCGCGTTCATACTCATCGCGCAGGGTGGTCGCATCGTATTCCGAATGTCCCGTGATGAAGATCTGCCGACCTTTCTTGGTGGCAACGGCGTACACGCCCGCCTGCTCGGAGGAGGCGAGGATCTTAAGCGACGGCACCGCCTCAATATCCGCACGGTTTAGGGTGGTATGCCGCGATTGCGGAACGTTGAACACCTCGTCAAATCCGCGGAACAGAATCGACCGCTTATGCTCGACGGTGTGCGGGAAAATGCCGAACAGCTTTTTCTCGAGCGGCTGTTTTTCAATACCGTAATGATAGTATAATGCCGCCTGTGCGCCCCAACAAATGTGCAGGGTACTGGTGACGTGCGTTTTACTCCATTCCATGATGGTGCACAGCTCGTTCCAGTATTCCACTTCTTCAAAGGGCAGATGCTCTACCGGCGCCCCCGTGATGATCATGCCGTCGTATTTTTTATCCTTAATATCGTCAAACGTCTTGTAAAACATCAGCATGTGATCCTCGGGCGTGTTGCGCGAGTGATGCGTGCTGGTGTGAATGAGCTCCAGTTCCACCTGCAACGGCGTGTTACCGAGCAAGCGTGCCATCTGGGTCTCCGTTACGATCTTTTTCGGCATCAGATTGAGCAGTAAGATCTTCAGCGGACGGATATCCTGTGTCAGCGCGCGGGTTTCGGTGATGACGAAAATATTTTCGTCGGTCAACGTCTTGGTCGCGGGCAACTGATTCGGGATTTTAATGGGCATAAACGTGCCCTCCTTTAACTTTTAGCGAGTGCCTGTTCGAGATCGCCGATAATATCGTCGATGTTCTCAATACCCACCGACAGACGCACCATATCCGGGGTGATACCGGTGGCAACCAACTGCTCGTCGGTGAGCTGACGGTGGGTGGTGGAAGCGGGATGTAACACCGAGGTGCGGGCATCCGCCACGTGCACGACCACCGCCGCGAGCTTCAACGAATCCATGAAGGTCGTAGCAGCAGCGCGACCGCCCTTGACACCGAACGAAACAACACCGCTGCACCCCTTCGGCAGATATTTCTCGGCGAGCGCGTGCTGATCGGAGGAGGCAAGACCGGGATAGTTTACCCAGGCGACCTTTTCATGCTTTTCAAGATACTCGGCAACTGCCTGTGCGTTTTGGCAGTGACGCTCCATGCGCAGTGCGAGCGTTTCCAGACCGATGTTTAAGACGAACATGGCGAGCGGTTGGGGGGTGGATCCCAGATCGCGCATCAACTGCACGCGGGCTTTGGTGATGTATGCCGCTTTGCCGAATTGCTCGGTGTACACGACACCGTGATACGATTCATCGGGGGTGGTCAGCTCCGGATACTTGCCGGATGCCGCCCAATCGAAGTTACCGCTGTCCACGATGACACCGCCGACTACCGTCGCGTGGCCGTCCATATATTTGGTGGTGGAATGCATCACAATATCCGCGCCGTATTCAAACGGACGGCACAGCACGGGGGTTGCAAAGGTGTTGTCCATGATCAGCGGCACACCGTGACGGTGTGCGAGCGCCGCATACCGCTCAATATCCAACACGTTCAGTGCGGGATTGGCGATGGTCTCACCGAATACGAGCCGCGTATTTTCGTCGAACAACGCATCCGCCTGTTCATCTGTCATATCGGGGGTCAGGAAGCGCACTTCAATGCCCATGCGCTTCATGGTAACGGCAAACAGGTTGGTGGTGCCGCCGTAGATGGTGGACAGACTCACAAAGTTCTGCCCCGCGCCGGTAATATTAAAAATCGCCATCAGCGCCGCCGCCTGACCGGAGGAGGTGCACATTGCCGCAACGCCGCCCTCAAGCGCGGCGATCTTATCCTCCACCGCCGCAACGGTGGGGTTGGAGATGCGGGTATACATATGTCCCGGTGCTTCCAGATCAAACAACTTGCCGAGATGCTCGGACGAATCGTATTTATACGTGGTGCTTTGATAGATCGGGAGCACGCGCGGTTCACCGTTTTGCGGCTGATAGCCGCCCTGAATACAAAGTGTTTCGGTGCGATAATCACTCATAATAACATCGTTTCCTTTCCCATGAATATACATCTTAAAGTATATCTTTTCTTATAAGGTTTGTCAACGAGAACATTTCTTCCATACTGCGTAGGTAGATCGCCTCCCTCTGACGAGGGAGGTGTCTGTGACGTTAGGCACAGACGGAGGGAGAGAAAATACCCCTCGCGTGATAAGAAAGGCACCAATACAAAAACGGGCTGTGTTCAACAGAACACAGCCCGTTTTATTGTGAAAACAACAAGGTTCCGGGGCACCCGCCCGCAATTTTAATTGCGCTGGCGGGTCGGGTTCTTATCATCAGATCCATTCATCCTCGGGAAATTCCGTGGGCGGGACTTCCAACTGTTCGGGATGCTTTAATAAACGGCGGAGCATACGGAACGATTCCGCGTAATAATGTCCGTCACAAATACGCTCATCCAGCACAAGCTTTATCCGAATCACCTTTTTGGTGGTTACGGTGCCGTCGGCCGCGGCGACAGGGACGATGGCCTTCTTACCCATTGCCACAAACACCGAGGTGGTGCCGAAATTGTAAATGTGGTGATATATTGGCTGAATTCCGATCGAGCCGACATCGGTGATATAAAACGACGTGTGGAACGGACTGAGTTCGTTGATAAAATCGTTCATCCAGCCGCGGTGATCCATAAAAATAATGAAGTTGACAAATGCACGCACCAGCCACGCCGGCAGTTTGTTTAAGATCTTCGCCGCTACGTCGGTGGTATTGGCGTCGTCGATATTTTTAACTTCCTTGTCCATCGCCTCGCTGACGCGGCGGTAGACGTCAAACACCGTATCGGTCTTTTCAAAATGCGGTTTGATGCAGGATTCCTCCGCATCCTTGGACAGACTGTGCTTTGCAGTCATCGAGGCGGTCAGCCGATTGCGTGCGTATGCCTTGCCGTTCATGATAAAACGGTTAAGACGCGGGCGCAGCACAAACATCCGTACCACCGCTGCGATAATAAGATGATACAGAGAAAAGGTGGGCATATCGTGTTCTTTGCGCATGGCACGCACGTATTTTTCAAGGTATTCAATGTCGATCTCCTCATCGAAGAACACCTGTGAATCGGCGCGCGTTTTCATTAGATGGGGCATGACCGCAAACAACGATTGCGTGTGGCGCAGGCGCCAACCGTCCTTGCGGTCGCCAAAGCGTCTTTTTTTAGGTTCCATACTTACCCGTCCTCACTATTTAGAATGGTTGACCCTACTCCGTTGCCATTTGCCGCAGGCTCGAAGCAGCGTCGATGCATTTTTGCAGTTCGGCGGCGAAGGCTTCACCGCCGCGGATGTTGTGAACCACAAATTCCGGGATAGCCGGATCGGAGGTTGCCACGCGGATGGTGGACAGACCGAACAGCTTTTCAAAAGGCGATCGTACTACCACCATATTCCGAATGTGTGACAGCGATACCGCTTTTGCGGTCGCAGAAAACAGACCGGTCTGTTCGGATAACGACTCGCCGTCAATGACGTACTGCGTCAGTGTCAGCGGGAGCCCGAACAAGCGGATGCGCCGTTTTTCCGTACACACTGAAACTGTTTTCGGTGTTTGCTCTGCCGTCATGTAAACTCCTCCTGATTTTTTTTGAAATCGGATACACAACAACGACAGTATACTACAAAAACCACCGTTTTGTCAAATACGGCAAAGAACCCGCTGTGACCGGCCGGTCACAGCGGGTTCTTCGATCAGACTTTAGCAGCCGCAGTCGTTGTCAATGAGTAGCAGGATGACGATGATGAACAACAGCCAGGTACAGTTGACGTCACCGCAAAACAAGTTTTTCAGACACATAGTGAAAACCCTCCCTCAAATTAAGGTTCAGCAACCGCAGCCGCAACCGTTGTTGCGATCGTTGTAGCAACCGTTGTTGTAATCGTTGTCACAGCAACCGTTGTCAATGAGCAGCAGGATGACGATGATGAAGAGCAACCAGGAGCAGTTTGCCTCACCGCAGAAGAGATTACGCAGACACATATTCGGATATCCCCCTTTCTTGCAACCGCAGGCGGGACGCCTGCTTTCATTTCATCCTATGCCGCCACAGCCGAGTGGTGATGAAAATTTAAAAAAACTTGATTTCGGGAGAAAACGCGAGCTATACGGCGCTAAACTCTGTAAATCGGAAAAATATAAGCGAGTTTGACTTTATCTGACTTTGACTTTCTCTGACTTTTAAGATATACTGCAAACAAAGGAAGTGAGCCTATGCGTATCAGCGATGCGATAACCGCCTATATTATGAGTATGATGGAACAGGCGGAGGACGGCGCGGCGGAACTGCGCCGCAACGAATTGGCGGAACAACTCGGCTGTGTGCCGAGCCAGATCACCTATGTGCTTACCTCGCGGTTCACCCCGCAGCAGGGGTACGTGGTGGAAAGCCGCCGCGGCGGCGGGGGATACATCCGCATCCGTCGGGTGGCGCCGCAACGAGAGGCAACGCCGCTGATGCATATCGTCAACTCCATTGGGGACGAGCTGGTTCCCGCGGCGGCGGAGGCGATTTTACAAAGCATGGTGTATCAGGGCTTTTTAAGCAAGCAGGCGGCGGGTGTGATGGCGGCGGCGCTGTCCGACCGCGCGTACCGCGACGTACCGGTCGAAAGCCGCGACCGTTTACGGGCATCCTTGCTCAAACACATGTTAGCCGCATATATTTAAGAAAACGAGAACGGAGGAGATCGTATGAATTGTGATCACTGCGGGAAGTACCCCGCGACAACCCATATCACCAAAACCGTGGGCGGCAAGACCGCCCAGTGGAATCTATGTGCGCACTGCGCCGCAAAGCAGGGGGTGGGCACCGCGTTCGGCGGGCTGGGCTTTGACCTCAACGATTTTTGGGGTTCGCTGTTTTTGGAACCCGCCAAGCGCGCACCGGAGGATACCGTGCGCTGTGAGGATTGCGGGCGCAGCTTCAAAGAGATCGCGGAGATGGGCAGACCCGGTTGCCCCTCTTGCTACCGCACGTTTTACGATCGGCTGTTGCCGTCGATCCAGCGGATCCACGGCAAAACGCAGCATACCGGTAAGGTAGCGGAAAAGGCGGAAACGTCGGTCAAAAAGGAACACGAACTTAAAAGCTTGCGCGAGCAACTCGCCGAGCATATCGCGAATCAGGAATACGAGCAGTGCGCCGCACTGCGTGATCGTATCCGCGAATTAGAAGAGGGGGATGCAACGTGACGGAGAAATGGTATCAGCAAAGCGGCACCGACGGCGACGTGGTTGTCAGTACCCGCGTCCGTTTGGCGCGCAACTTGAATCATATGCCTTTCCCCGCCGGCATGACGGCCGAGCAGCGGGAGGAGGTTATCCGCCGCATTTTTGAGGCATTCCCGACCGACGGCGGCGCATTTCAGTGTATCCGCATGACAGAACTGTCCGAGTGGGATGCGCTGTCGATGGTGGAACGGCATCTTATCAGCCCCGATTTCACCGCACATCCCGAAGGCGAGGCACTGCTCTTGTCCCCCGATGAAAGTGTCAGCGTGATGATCGGCGAGGAAGACCACGTGCGTATTCAAGCGATGCATGCGGGCTTTGCGCTGGACGAAGCGTTCACGGCGGCAAACTGCTGGGATGATTTTCTGGATGCGCGTCTGAATTTCGCGTTTGACGACCGCCTCGGGTATCTCACCCAATGCCCTACCAACCTCGGTACGGGTATGCGCGCCTCGGTGATGCTGCACCTGCCCGCGTTGCAGGAAAAAGGTGTGATACAGCAACTTGCCAACACCGTTTCCAAATTAGGACTCACCATCCGCGGTATGTACGGCGAGGGAAGTCGGTCGGAGGGCGCGATGTATCAGCTCTCCAATCAGGTCACGCTCGGCATCACCGAGCAGGAAGCCGTCGAGAACTTGAAAAGCATCGTCGCGCAGATCGTCAAGGAAGAGCGCGGGTACCGTGAGCAACTGCGCACGAGTCCCGCGCTCGAGGATCGGATCTACCGTTCGCTCGGTGTGCTGCAAAACGCGCGGCTGTTATCGGGCAAAGAATTCATGTCGCTGATTTCCCACGTGCGCATGGGTGCGGCGATGAACGTGCTTACGTCGATTGACTTAAACTGCATCAGCCATCTGATGATTGATGCGCAGCCTGCCGCCCTCATGCAGCAGGCAGGTCACGAATTGGATCCCGCCGAGCGCGACAAACGGCGCGCGGCACTGGTACGAGAGAGATTAACGAAGGAGTGATCCTATGTATCGTTTTAAAGGATTTACGGAAAAAGCCAATATGGCGCTGAATCTCGCCATCGAGTCAGCGCAGCAGTTAGGACACACCTACATCGGCACCGAGCATATCGTGCTCGGGCTTTTGATGGAGGGAACGGGTGTTGCCGGCACCCTGCTCGGTGCGCACGGCATCACCGCGGCAGCGTATCGGGAAAAAATCACGGAAAGCGAGAACGGCGGTCAGCCGACTCGTTTGAGCCCCAACGATTTTACCCCCCGCACCAAAAAGGCAATGGAACTGTCGGTAGCGGAGGCGACTTCTTCCGGTCAGGGATACGTGGGTACCGAGCACATCCTGCTTGCCGTCTTGCGGGACGAAAGCAGTGTGGCGGTGCGCCTGCTCACCGCCCTCGGCGTGCGTGCAGGGGAACTGATCGATGAAATCGGGGAAACCGTTTCGGGTGCCGCGCCGCAAGGCGCGGGCGCAGCCCCCGCCGGTAACAAGGCAAACGGCAAAAGCAAAACACCGGTGCTCGACCAGTTCGGCCGAGATCTTACCGAGATGGCGCGCGGGGGCAAGCTTGACCCTGTCATCGGCAGAGCGGAGGAGATCCAGCGCGTGGTGCAGATCCTTTCCCGCCGCACCAAAAACAACCCGTGTCTCATCGGTGAACCGGGTGTCGGCAAGACCGCCGTGGCGGAGGGGCTTGCCCAGCGCATCGTCGCGGAGGAAGTCCCCGAAACCCTGCGCGGTAAGCGCGTGGTGACGCTGGATCTTACCGGCATGGTCGCGGGTACCAAATACCGCGGCGATTTTGAGGAGCGCATCAAAAACGCACTGGAAGAAGTCGCCAAAGCGAAAGACGTCGTCTTGTTTATTGACGAGATCCACACCATTATCGGTGCGGGTGCCGCCGAGGGCGCGGTGGATGCGGCGAACATTTTAAAGCCGTCGCTTGCGCGCGGCGAGATTCAGGTCATCGGCGCGACCACCCTGGAAGAATACCGCAAATATATCGAAAAGGACGCCGCCTTGGAACGGCGGTTCCAGCCTATCACGGTGGGCGAGCCGTCCAATGAGGAAACCGTCGAGATCTTAAAAGGACTGCGCGACAAATACGAAGCGCACCACAAGGTCAAGATCACCGATGCGGCGATCGTCGCTTCGGTGCAGCTGTCCACGCGGTATATTTCGGATCGGTATCTGCCCGATAAAGCCATCGACCTGATCGACGAGGCGGCATCCCGCGTGCGCCTGCGTGCGTTCACCGCGCCTACCGACGTACGGCAATTGGAAGAAGAGGTCAAACGCTTGGCGGCGGAGAAGAAAGCGGCTGTCAACGAGCAGGATTTCGAGCGCGCCGCTCAACTGCGCGACGAGGAAAAGAAGGTCAACGAGCAACTGGAGGAACAGCGCGCGCAGTGGCAGGAGAAGCATGCGGGCATCACCGGTGAGGTTACGCCTGAGGATATTGCCCAGATCGTGTCCGGCTGGACGGGCGTGCCGGTATCCCAGCTGACCGAGGCGGAGGGACAGCGTCTGCTCCGCTTGGAAGAGGTGTTGCACGAGCGCATCGTCGGTCAGGATGAAGCGGTCACCGCGGTTGCCAAGGCGATTCGCCGCGGCCGTGTGGGACTCAAAGACCCCCGCCGCCCGATCGGTTCGTTTATCTTCTTAGGTCCGACCGGTGTCGGTAAGACGGAACTCTGCAAGACGCTCGCGGAAGCGATGTTCGGCGATGAAAACGCGATGATCCGCCTGGAT
>CAYVDQ010000010.1:0-16730 GCA_964450615.1 uncultured Eubacteriales bacterium
ACGAGGGTGATTTAAGATTGTGGGGGTGGTTGGACAATCCCTCCGTCTCGCCGCGTTGCGGCGATCCACCTCCCTCGTCAGAGGGAGGCTTGGGGGGATGAATGATGAATGATGAATGTCGCGCGGGATGCGACGGGATTGAAAACGGCAGGACCAAGGCCCTGCCCTACGGTGAAAAATGAAGAATGAATGGAAATCGGGGGCGCTGTTGGCGACGGATTGTATGCGGCGGGGATAAATCCCCGCCCTACGAGGGTGATTTAAGATTGTGGGGGTTATGGGTGCGGGACGATGCGGGCATCGTCCCCTACTATGAAGCAACCGCTCGGTACCGTGACGGTGCCGAGCGGTTGTTTTGTGCTGATTTAGTTTACCAAGGTGATGCCGCGCATCTGCGAGTCTCCTGAAATGAGGAAATAGCGGAGGTCTAAATTGACCGAACCGGTGGACGGGGCTGATACTTGAATCTTGACTGTATGTTCGCCATTCGACAGACCGGTGGCAAGCGGGAGGATCTTATGGTTGTTTCCGGTGAGCGGGATCGTTCCCTTTTGACGGACACCGTCAATGTAAATTCTAAAATAACCTGCCGCGTCTTCCGAGGTGGATTGACCATAAATCCACGCGTACAGATCCGTGCCGGTGAATTTAATGGTGAAGGTGCCGCCTTGTTTTGTTACGAGATACCCGTCGCCGGTAACCGTCATTCCCGAAACAGCCGTCTCGCCTTTTAGGTTGGTGATGTACGGTGAGACGGGGAGTTTGGTGAACGACGCGCTCGGCATCTGCGCGTTTTTAAGGGATGAGGGAGCGGTCGTCTTTTTGGATAACACGCCGCTCAGGTATTCCTGTACGTACTGTGCGTACTTCTGATAGCCGGCTTTTGCGGGGTGGACGGAGTCGCTGAAGTATTTCGTCCAAACAGCAGAGCTTGAGGACGGTGCTGAACCGCCGTTTTCCGCAACCATTTCTTTCCAGAGGCGGGCGCCGACGTCGATGTACGGGATCTGGTACACGTCCGCGATCTTTTTGTGCGCCGCTTTGGCGGTGAATTCGGTGTCCTTCGTGGTGCTGTTGGTGACGAACACCATCACGATATCCGCTTGCGGAGCGTACTGATAGATCGTGCGAACGATGGATTCCATATACACGTCGGGGGTGGTGTTCACATACGTGTCGTATTGGTCGTTGACGGCGAACTCGACGAACACCAGGTCCGGTTTCTCGGTCGCGCTTTGCAGTTTCAGATCCCGAATCACGCGGTACGCGCCGTACATGGAGCCGGTGCCGCCGATGCCGGCATTCGTTTCGGTGATCTTCGCGGAGGGGTACTGCGACTTAAACCAGTTCGTGGTCTGTGCGCGCCAGGAATCGTTGGACGTGCAGGAGTCGTCAAAGCTGAAGCCGTCGGTAACCGAACCGCCCAGGTAGGCGATATTGAGTTTGTTTGCCGTTTTTAATTGGTAATAGGTGTTGTTCAAGATATCGGATTCGGCGCGTTTTACCACGAATTGAATCGTATAGGTAACGTCGTTCAGCGATACTTTTGCCGCGCCGCTGACGCTTGTTGCCTGCGTGATCGCAAGTTCACCGGTGCCGCCGGTCTTGGCGGCGGTTACCTTGGGGATCGCGGTCGTACCGGTGGGCAGATAGTGAACGTAATTCGTCGTGCTGCTGTCAAATCCACTGAGTGCGGTGCCGTCGATCTGAATGCCGGACACCGACGCGATCGGTGCGGGAGTGTCGGCGGCAGCAGAGCTCGAGGTGCTTGTTACGCTTTGCGACGATTTTGTCTGTGCAGACGTGCTTGATTTTTGGGAAGTTGTTGACTTGGTAGGTTTCGTCGACTTGGCAGTGGTAGTTGCCTCGTCAACGGTGGTGGTTGCACTGTCGGTAGTGGTGGTTGCACCATCGACGGTGGTCGTGCTATCCGTATCGGGTGTTTCGGCGCCACAGCCTGCCAGCAGGCAGAGGCAGAGCGCGCAGAGCACGGCGATGGCAATTAGCCTACGTATTGTATTCTTCATTTGTGTTCTCCTTAGAATTATCGGTATCGGTCTTTTCAAAAAAAGGGGGTGAAAACGGCGGGAGCAAGTTCCCGCCCTATGGCGGGGGGTTTTATGTCGCGCGTTCTCCCCCAGTCAGCCATTCGGCTGACAGCCCCCTCCCGGAGGGGGCCTTGCGGGGGTGGGATGAAATTTATGCGGCAGTACATTGCCGTACTGCCGCATAAATGAAAGTTGTTATTTGCGATTACGCGATCAGTCTTCCCAAACCAGATGGGCTGCCATTGCGCTTCCGCGATCTGCGATCAGCATGTTGTACGCATCGGTAGCATCTTTGTAGTTGTAATAGTGGGAAACCAGTTCTTTCACCGAGATCTGTTCCATTTCCAACATTTTGAGGAAGTACGGACGCTCGCTGGTAACCGACCAGGGGTTCTCGGGTGTCGGTACCGGCGGGTGAGCTGAATGGTTGTGCGCGCCGATGATCTCGATGCCCTGGCAGCTGACAAAGTCAAAGTCGATCATGGATTTGCCTTTCGGGCTGCTGGTGATGATGAGTTTGCCGCGCTTGGTTACGCATTTCAGTTCCATCGGGATGACGTGCTGGTTGCCGGTGGTCTCGAACACCACGCGGGCGAGGTTGCCGTCATTGTTTTCTTTGACGAATGCGGGAACGTCTTCTACTTTTGCCGGATTTACCTTAATGAAGGACGGATCATTCGGTAACAGGTTCAAGCGGTACTCGGACAGGTCGACCACAAACACTTTGAGCGCGCCCGAAACCTTTGCGAAGCGGGCGGTGAGCTGACCGACGATACCGGCGCCGTATACAACGACCGTGTCACCCGGGAGGATGTTCGATACACGGATACTTGCCAAACAAACACCAACGAGCGACGAGAATACCGCTTCGTTCGGATCGACGTTATCTGCCATTACGGAGCAATCTTTGAAAGTGCGCACGTAATATTTGACGTGAGCCGCGGGGGTGTTGACGCGTTTGCCGATATTGGACGGATCAACGTCCGCGCCGACAGCGACGATGGTGCCCGCGTTGGAGTAACCGGGATATACGGGGAAGTTGCTGCGTTTGGTTACCCAAGCGGAATCCGGCTCGGAGTCGCTGGGAATGAGCATGGACAGCTCGGTACCGGTGCTGATCTGAGAAATGTCGGTTTTAACGAGAACCTGATCGGGCTTGAGTTCGCCCGGCATGGGGCATTCTTCCAGTTTTGCCACTTTTTCAGATTCGAACACTACACGATAGTTCTTTTTCATGAGGTACAACTCCTTTTAATCGGTATCTATTCAATACGGTGGTTTAAATTAATCGTTCCAGACCAGATGTGCCGCCATAGCGCTGCCACGGTCTGCCATCAGCATGTTGTATGCATCGGCGGCATCTTTGTAGTTGTAATGATGGGTGATCAGATTCTTGACGGAGATCTGCTCTTTTTCCAGCATTTCAATGAAGTACGGGAGTTCGCTCATGAACGTCCAAGGGTTTTGGGACGTTGCTACCGGCGGGTGAATGGTCATGTTGTGCGCGCCGATGATGGTGATACCCATTACGCTGACAAAGTCAAAGTCGATCGCCGATTTACCCTTCGGGCTACTGGTGATGATGAATTTGCCGCATTTGGTCACGCAGTTCAGCTCGCTCGGAATGACGTGCTGGTTACCGGTGGTCTCAAACACCACACGGGCGAGATTGCCCTTATTGTTATCTTTGATGAACTGCGGAATGTCTTCCACGTTGGACGGGTTGACTTTGATGAAGCAGGGATCTTCCGGAAGTAACCCTAAACGGTACTCGGACAGGTCGACCACGAAGACTTTCACAGCGCCCGCGACCTTTGCGAAACGAGCGGTGAGCTGACCGACGATGCCGGCGCCGTATACGACGACCGCGTCACCCGGGAGAATGCCCGATACACGGACACTTGCCAAGGTAACGGCGCCGAGAGTCGAGAATACTGCTTCGTCCTGGTCGACGTTATCTGCCATGAGAACGAGGTTGTTGAGAGTGCTGGTATAATATTTCGCGTGAGTAACGACCGCCATCACGTGTTTGCCGACGTAGGACGGATCAACGTCTGCACCGACAGCAACGATCGTACCGGAGTTGGAATAACCCGGATATACGGGGAAGTTGCTGCGGGATTTTACCCACGCGGATTCCGGTTCGGAGTCGCTGGGGATAAGCATGGACAGCTCGGTGCCGGTGCTGATCTGAGACACGTCGGTCTTAACAAGCACCTGATCCGGCTTGACCTCCGGCATGGGGCATTCTTCGATCTTTGCTACTCTTTCCGCAGCAAATACGACACGATAGTTTTTATCCATAAGGCATGGCTCCTTTATTGTTAAGGTTCAATTAGAACTCGACCGATTTGCCGGTTTCGGCAGATTTGTAGAGACCTTCGATAACGCTGATGAGGGTGACACCCTGCTCCGGCGTTACGATGCACGGCGTGCCGTTTTGGCAGCAATCCACGAAGTGGTTGATCTCCTCTTGGAAGCTGTCGACCTTTTGGTTGAAGCACGGCTTGAACTCGGTCATGTAGCCGTTGGGGTCAACCGTCAGCAACGTGAGGTCGTTTTGGTAGCCATCGATTCTCACACTGCCTTTGTCACCCGTCAGATCGATCCAGCGGCCCGGTTTCACGCTAAGCTGGATCTGAGAGGAATTGACGGTCAGGCACGCACCGTTTTCGAAGGTAACGAAACCGTTTGCGATGCTTTCGACCGTGCGCTCGATCCTTTCCGACGTGGCGGATTTCCACGATGCGCCGTAGCCGACCAAACGCTGCGGGAAGTCTTTGTTAGCGTCCGTTGCAAACGCCAACGCGGATTTCGGTTTCGGATAGCCCATGAAGTACAGTGCCAAGTCGATCTCGTGGATCGCGGCATCCATCAGCTGACCGCCGCCGGATCTCTTTTTATCGACGAACCAGCCGTTGATGCTGGAGGATCTGTTCGTGCGGTTCGCTTCCGCGCAGAGGATCTTACCGAAGCCGCCGTCGTCACGGAACTTCGTTAAATACTGTGCCGCCTGCGAGAAACGGCATACCATCGCGTACATGAGTACTTTACCGGATTTTTTAGCCGCGTCGGCGTTTTTCTGAGCTTCCTCTGCGGTCAATGCGGGCGGTTTCTCACACAGCACGTGTTTGCCTGCCGCGAGTGCGTCACACACGATCTGGCAGTGCGTGAAGGTCGGGGTTGCAATGCTGACGGCATCGATGCTCTCGTCTTTCAGCAACTCTTTGTAATCCGTGGTGTACTTCGGGATGCCGTATGCCTCCGCTTTGGCTTTTGCGAGATCTTCGCACATATCCGCAATCATCACAACTTCCGTGTCCGGGTTTGCCTTGTACGAGTTGAGATGTTGAGTCGAAATCGAACCTGCGCCAATCATACCGATTTTCATGTTTTTTCCTCCCTTTATCTATGTACCGCCGCGGTACCTCCGCGGTCGGTCTATTCACTTATTGTGATACCGCATTTTGCCCCATTTGTCAACGCCAAAAACACATTTATAAGCATTTTGGACAAAAAATGGACAAATCGGTCTATCGGGGTATCTTGCCACTTGTGCCTGCGCACAAAATCGAGCGTACAGACGCTCAATTTAAGTCCGATTCGTGCAGGACGACGCCGTTGTTAACAAGGCGTTTTTGCAGTTCGGAAACGTCGAGTGTTGCGAAGTCATCGGTCATAGCGGCTGCCAATCCTGCCGCTTCGCCGGTGACCGCACATGCGGGAATTACGCGGCTGACGTTCCACATCGCGTCGTTGACGCTGATGTTACGGCCTGCCGTGATCAGGTTTTTGACCTCGTTGCCGTACAGGGCGGTAAACGGGATCTCGTGAACGGGACCGCGACGCGTCCAGTCGCCGATCATGCCGATGCTGTTGTCCACGTACGTGTGTGCGTCTTTGTTGGACAGCGTGCATACGCCGTCGATACGGCGGGTCATACGTACCAGCGGGACCATCGGCATGGTAACCGGTGTGTGCGCGGGATCGGTCTCGCGATGTTTGAGAACGTCACTAAGCATGGTATCGTGTGCGATGCAGATCATTTCGCTGTTTTCCACGGCGTCGAGGCCTGTGAAGCGGCGGTTGATGATGGGCTTTACGCCCTCCTTCCCCGCTTGTTTTTGTTCCTCCGGAATGTCCGCACAGCCCAAATGCTGCAGGTCATAGCCGTCTTTGTTCACGTAATAGTACCAGCTGGCGAGGATGTTTTGCTGTGCGAACTCCGCCGTCTTGGCGCCTGCTAACACGCACAGATCCGCATCGCCGGTACAATCGACCACCGAGCCCACGGCGATCGCGCTTCTGAAGCTCTTGTTTTCGATGACCACGTGTGTGATCTTGCCGTCTTCCACGAGGGTATCGCAAAGCAGGGTGTCGTACAGAATCCGCACACCTTCTTTGCGCAACAGACGTTCCGCTTCCACCGCAAACAGATGCGGGTTATACCGAACGGTGAACCGCGTTGCTTTGCGTTCCTCGAAGGTGCCGTTTTCCAGCCACGGTTTCGGGTACTGTTCCTCTGCCCCGTGCTTGATGGACAGGCGCAACAGTTCTTCACTGATACCGAAGCTGACCTGATGGCCTTCTCCGTCGCAAAGCGGTAAATAATACGTGATGAGACCTAAGGTTGCCAAGCCGCCGAGCATCACTTGCTTTTCTACCAGTAGTACGTCGGCGCCCGCGCGGGCTGCTGACAGTGCTGCCGCAATGCCTGCGATGCCACCGCCTGCTACTAACACGTCACAGTGACCCGTGACAGCTGTTTCTCTTTGTTTCTCAACAATTGTTTTCACTCTAAACACTCCTAAATACCCATATCCCTTTTTCAGGGATAATACAAAACCTCCGTGCCCATTTCATGGCGCACCATGTGAATGGACACGGAGGCCTCTTAGTTAGTTAACGCTCCGTTTTCTCCGTACAAGGAGGATGGCAGCAAATGCCGAAATCAGCGCCAGGATCAACACTGCGCTAAAGATGGATTTTTCGCCGGTGTCGGTGTTGGTGTAATCATCATCATCATAATAATTATCGTCATCATAATTATCATCCGAATCACCATACTCACCGTCATCCAAATTCGAATCGCCCTTGTTGCTGCTGACTTCCTTCAGCGTTCCGCCCGGTTTGTTGGTGAAATTAATCCACCACTCACCGTCATCGTAATATTCATCACTTGTATGATCTCTGAAATCCGTGATCAACAGTTCGCCGTCGGAAACAGGATACCCGTTTTCACTGGTTTCCCAATTCCAAAGATCGCCGTACTCAACCAAGTTGTTTAACAAGTCGGTCACCGTACCGTCGGCGAATTCTTCCACCGATTTCTCTATTGCGTCATAGGTGTACGTGCTATTGACTTCGCCCACGTAGGAGCCTGCAGAATAGTACACCGTGTCGCTTGCCGAGACAGTCACACCGGTGGAGGACGCGTTTTTGCCGCCGACAAACGGTGTGTTGTTGGGAATGGAACCGGCAAAGTGCGATCTGTAGATCTCGACGGTACCGGCATTACCGGAGATGATACCGATCAAGCCGCCGGCGTTGCTTGCGTAGCCGGTGTCGCTGTTGGGGTCTTCCGCCGGCTCAACCGACATAACACTGTAACAGTTCTTCATCTCAAGACCGGTCTGGATATACGCTTGACCGATCAAGCCGCCGATAGATCTGCCGCCTTTGACCGTGCCTTCGGTCCAGCAGCTGTTGATGAACGCTTTGGCGACGCAGTCACCGAAGAGACCGCCGACTTGCGTCGAGCTGCTCTCAACTGTCAGATAGACACTCGTTCCTACAACGGTACCGGAGAAGCTGCAGTTCTGCACCGTGATCCAGGTGCGGGGACGGCCAACAAGACCGCCGACGCGCTGACCGCCTTTCACGTAGCTCTGCTCGACGTGGATGTTACGCAGGGTGCCGTTTTCAACCGAGCCGAACAAGCCGGTGCCGCCCATGCCGGTAGAGTTCTTACCGCTGACGTACAAGCCGATGATCTTATGCGAATTACCGTTGACGATACCGGCAAAGGTTCTGGATTCCGTTGCCGTATCGGAGTGGAAACCGATCGGCGTAAAGTCGTTCGCCGGTGCCGCGTTTTCCCAGTTTTCGTAGTCGGTAACGTCGTTCATGATAAGATCAGCGGTGATCTCAAAGTAAACGCCGTTGTACAGCTTACCAGCCGAAGTCGTGGGTGCTTTATACACCTTTCCGTTCAGCATAACGTCCTGGCCGTTGGTCATAGCTGCCAAGAAGGCAAGCTGTCCCGGGGTGTTGATGAGGATGGGATCATCGATCGCCGATCCTTTATTCTTCGTGGTATCGATCGCCTCTAATGCGCCGTCCCATACACCTTCTGCCGGCTGCTCGCGGCGGAGCAGCGTTACTTCGTAGTTGGTATAGGAATCACCAAGGGCAACCTTGACAATAACCGTCTTCTCGACGCCGACTTCCAGAGCAATCGCCTGGGAAATCTCTTCGGCTTTCACCACTTCACCGTCTACCGTGACCGTTGTACCCGCAGGGGCAGTCGGTAGCATGTGGATCTCCGATGCCGAATACGGGAGGGACAGTGAATAAGTGAACTGCGCGGGAGTGAAGGTGAAGGCTGCGTGCTCTACTGCTAAAGCGGTCATCAGGAAAGGATCATCGGATGCTGTGACATCGCCGGGATTCGTATAGGTGAACACCGGATGATCCGCGCCCTTTGTCCACACGACACCGGGTGCCGCATAGGTGTTGAGAACAGCCACTAACGCATCACTGTTGAGATCGGCAGCCGACTTCTTCGTGCCGCCGACAAAGCCGGCGTTTTCACTGGTGACGTCGGTACAGGAAACGTCTTCGTAATACACCGAACCGATAGTGTACGTTTTCGAGAAACCGATCGGGTACGCCGAGGCGATCTGACCGGCAAAGAAGCAGTTTCTGTAGGTGACATCGCCGGTACCGACCAAGCCTGCCATGTTGTCAACGGTATCTGCAGCAGTTGTTTCAACCTTCATGGTGCTGTAGCAATCTTTCAGGTGGACAGTGCCGCCATACTGGGCGCTGTATAGGCTGTTGCCGACCAAGCCGCCGATGCCGGCACCGGTGCCGGTTACGGTGCCGCTGGTCCAGCAAGCCGTGATATAGAAGTTTTGACCGCCGCTATACGGGTTGGTGCGACCGACCAGACCGCCGACGTTGGTGGTACCGGATACGTTACCGGCGAAGGAGCAGTTGGTCAATTTGGCACCGCCTTGCAGCGAGCCGACGAGACCGCCGACGTTACCGCTGCCGGACACGGTACCGACGACGTTGAGGTTGGACACCGAGCCGTAGGTCAGGCTGGCGAACAGACCCGAAGTTGCTTTCAAGCCGCTGATGGTATGGTTACCACCGTCCAAATGGCCGCGGAAGTCAAACGTCGTCCACGGTTGGTCGTTCAGACTGATGTCGGAAACAATTTCAAAGTACGCGCCGTACAGGGTGCCGAGAGCCGTAGGCGGATACGAGACGACGTACGTTTCGTCATCGACCACGACGGTCGTCGTTGAGTTGGCAGTAACCGCGCCGTTCGCCGTTGTACCCTTTTGATACGTGCCCTCTTTTGCCAGCTTCTGCAGGAAGGCAAGGTGTTCGGGCAACGCAATCTGGTACGGGTTTTCCGCTGTACCGGCATTTTCCTCGTTGATGTTCGGGAAGGGAATAGCGGCGCCGTTCCAACCGTCCATGCCGGTGACGTGAATGGTATAGGTGCTGGTGTTGTTACCACGCATGACGAGAACTTCGACATCTACCGTACCGTTATCTACGAGAGCGATCGGCGCGGACGCCTGACCGCTGAGAACGCCATTGCCGTTCACTTTGATGGTGATCTCGGGATCTGCAGACGTGGGGGTAACGGTGATCTCATCATACGCATTGGGAACGTACGCCTGATATTCAAAGGTAATGGGATTGAAGGCAATCGAGCCTTTGCTGAGCTTGATGTTGTCCAGCTTCGGAACTGCCAACAGAACCGGATGATCGGTGCCGAGTCCCCAAACGGTCTCGCCCGCATTGGCGTTCAGCAGATCCACAAACGCCTGACTCTTCATGTCATCAGCCGATTTTTCCGCGCCCGTCATGCCGTTCGTGATATCGTTGGTAACGTTGCTGTAGGTGCCTGCTGCATAATAGAGATTGCGGTGATAGGACAAAGGCGTATATCCTTCAGTGGTCACGTCAATATCCCATTGACTGCCGGACGATACCGCATGGAATGCAGTCGGGCAGTTTGCGGTGCCGGCGAAGAAGCAGTTATCCATTTGCAGGATGACGTCCTGTGCACTGCCGCTGTCGCGCGTGCCGCTGACCAAGCCGGAGGCGGCAGTGTTGGAGGAGACGATCTTCGCGGTGCTGTAGCAGTTGCGCAGGGTCAGTTGTACTCCCTTGCCATCAGCCGTTGCACTGTTATCCCGCAGCCAGCCGACCAAGCCGCCGATGCGGGTGCCCGTAACGGAACCGGTGGTATAGCAACGTTCGATCGTAGCGGTGGTGAAGCCGCCGCTGCCGTTGTATTGGATACCGCCGATAATGCCGCCGATGGCTGTTGCACCTTCACCGATCACATCGGCGTTCACATAGGAATCCGCGACGTATACGGTGGCTCTGGTCAAGTAGCCGATGAAGCCGCCGGTATATTCGGGGCTTGCGGTCTTTAGCTTCAGGGTTTGGTCGGCAGCTGATGTGTAAGTATAAAACTCAGTATTGTCACCACGGACAGTGCCGGTGAAGGAGCTGTCGAGAATGGTGATGGTGGCGTCTTGCGTGTTAGCCGCGCCGATAAAACCACCGGTATACGAGGTGTAGCTTGTAGTAGCACCGCCTTTAACCGTACCGGTGAAGTGGCAGTTTCGGATGGTCACGCTGCCCGCGGCGGCACCGATCAGACCGCCTGTGGTATACTGATCGGTCTCCACGGAGCCCTTCACGTTGAGATCCTTGATGGTTGCACCCGAAACAGCACCGAACAAGCCGGCACCGCTGCTGGCACGACCGGAGGGTGACGTGGCATAATAGGTATCGATCTCATCGGGGTTGCCGTCCCCGTCCGCATCGGTGACCACGTCGTAGTAATAGTTCAAACCGTTGATGCTGTAGCCGTTACCGTCGAGCGTACCGCTAAAGGTTTTGCTTGTATTGCCGATCGGCGTCCACAGTTCATTTGCCAGTTCAATATCGGCGACCAATTCATAGTACGCCGTTTTGCCGTTGCCGGCGTTGATCTGCTGTGCCATGTACGCCAGATGCTCGGGGAGGCCGATCTTGTACGGATTTTCTTTCGTACCGGCATTCGCCTCGTCAACGTTCGGATAGGGGGTCACGGTGGTGCCGTCCCAGATGTGTGCACACGTTACGGTGATAACGTAGGTTTTGTCGTTACCGTCACGCTCGATCTTTACGTTGATGATCGTCGTGTCATTCGCCGTAAGCGCAACCGGGTAAGCCGTGCCACTTGTGGCAGGTGCATCGTTGATCGTGACGTTGGTGCCGTCCTCAACCGTCGGGGTGACTAAGAGAGAGGTCACGCTGTTGTTAAGCGAAACGTTGTAGTCGGTGACTGCTGCATCAAAGGACAGCTGACCGTTGTCGATTTCAAGGTTGGTCATCTTCGGGGACTTCGCGAAGATCGGATGAGTCTCGCCTTGTATCCAGACGGTGCGACCGCCGTTGAGCAAGTCTTTAACCGTGCTGTTGGTAAAGGCGGGGGCATCTTTTTCACAGGTAATCGCAGGGGTTAAGTCACTGGTATTAGTTGCCGAGCCGGCTTTGTAATAGACGTTGCTGAACGTCGATGCAGCATTCAGGTCGATCGTGCCGGTCTTAAAATAGATCGGATATTTTGCAGAGCCCGCAAAGAACGAGTTCTGGATTTTTATCGTGACAGTCGACATATCGTCGGCAGCAGCGTAGTTCGAGCCGACCAAGCCGCAGACGTTGTGAGAGGTACTGTTTGACGAGACCGTTGCCGTGCTGTAGCAGTCCTCGATGTCCACAATGATCGGTTTGGTTGTATTACCATTGAGGCGGGTATAACCGACCAAGCCGCCGGTGACACCTTGACCTGCGATGGTACCTTCCGTATAGCTTCTCTTGATGGTTACTGTAGAGGGGTTCGTGGAACCGTTGCCGTAAAAGACGGTACCAACCAAACCGCCGGTGCCGTTACCGCCGTTGACCGTACCGGAGAAGTACGAATCGGTGATGACGACATCCGTACCGGATGCCGCCGTGCCGACAAAGCCGCCGGTTGACTGCGGCGCATAGGACAAGGTGCCTTTGGTAACGGTGACGGTGGTGTTCACCGCGGCGCAGTTTTGAATCGTAATCGTGCCGCAGTTCCAGTTACCGCCGACGAAGACGCCCGTGCTGGCGGAGTCCGCCGATGCCTCGACGGAAATGTCACCGGAAAAGACGCAGTTGTCAAAGGTGACGTTGCCGGTTGCATACGCAACGAAGGCGGCAGCGACTGCTTTTGTTACGTTGACGTTACCTTCAAGAGTCAAGTTCTTGATGGTCGCGGCGGCGTAGCCGAACAGACCGGCATAACCTGCCGAGCCGGTGACGTACAAGTTGCTGATGGTATGCCCGTCGCCGTCAAAGGTGCCTTTGAAGGCGTGATCCTTAGTGTCACCGATTCGGGTCCATTCTTGGTTGTTTAAATCGATATCGTCTGTCAGTTTTAAATACAGACCGCTATAGTTCGTGCCTTCGTTGACAGTTTTTGCTAAATATGCCAACTGGTCGCCCGATGCGATCTGATACGGATCGGCCTCCGAGCCGGTACCGCCGGCAAACGAATCATCAATCTTTTTGCCGTCCCATGCGTCGGCTGCTACGAGCAGCACGGTCGGAATCATCATGACGAGCAGGCACAGCGCGAGGACAACGCTCAGCGTTGATTTCGACAGAGCCTTTGCTCTTGAAATGAGTTTTCCGAAGTTTTTCAGGTTACTCATATATATTCCTCCTAAATTAGTCGGGTCATCGGTCGGCAAGAACGCCCGCCGACCGTGACTACTTTCCGAACGTGTTACCGTTGTCTGCTCAAGAGATCCACTTCACAACTTTCGGATTGGAATCAAAGAGTTTGACAGCCGCTTCCAGTTCTTCCTGGTTGGTGGCATACGCCTGGCTGTTTGAGGCAAAGAAGATCGCTCTGTTGGATTTGTTTGCCTTTTGATAGAAGCTGTTTCCGGAAATGGTAAGACCCTTGGTATAGGTCTTGCCGGGCCAATACACTAAGTTTTCCGTGGAACAGTCGAAAATATTGTTTTTGATCACAATACCCTGACCGGGAAGTTCGTCATAGTTCCAAGTCCAACCGACATAGTGCGCGACCGCCGGGCTCTTATCCGGACGCTCGCTCGACAGCAGCCAGCCGTAACCGGCGAAGCGCAGGATGTTGTCTTCAATGATAAGACCGTCCCAAATGGATTCGGAGCGGCGGTCAAAGACCTCGATGGAGTAGTTGCAGAACTCAATGAGGTTGCCGCGCATAACAATGTTCGTATAGCTGTGCGGATCGTTGATGCCCTGCGGGGAGGCGCCTGCATCGTACACCTGATAGATCCAGCAGTTCTCGAGCAGGGAATTGCTGCTGGTCTGCCACCACTGGATGCCGTTGCCGAGACCGACGCTGCCGTTGTTGAAGCGGCAACCGCCAACCCAACCGATCTCCAGATTGGTGAAGATGAGGTTATCCGTGAATTCGTTCACGTCGAAGGTGAACAAGCCGGCATATCTAATGGCAAGGTTATCGAACGTGACATCGGTCGTTTCTTCCGGAATGGTGAAGATATTATCGCGGGTACCGATCTCAATGGAATTGTACACAACGTTCGGATAGCCCTTATCCAAATATAAGTACAGCGTGCCTTCCTCCACATTGTGATAGAAGTCACCGTTTTCACCCAGTTCGTTAACACCGTAGTAATGCGGCATACCGACTTCTTCGCCGTTGTTGAAGACCATGATGCCTCCCTCACGGGTATACATATCGATCTTCCACACATACTGCCTGCGGCTGGGTTCCCAATTGGCGCCCCATGCATAGTTGGTCTCGGAGCCGTAGATCATGGGCTTGTCACCCTCACCGTACGCGCCGTAGGTAATACCACTCTTAACAAGGATCGGCGAGGTACGGCGGTAGATACCGCCACGCTCAAACAAAACGGCGTCGCCCTCTTCGAGCAGATAGCTGTGTCTGGTGATAGATCTGGGGGTCTTCCATGCGGTTTCCGGAGAGGTGCCGTCGTTATCATCATCACCATTGGGGGAAATGTAATACGTAGTACCGGTGATATTGTAGTCCGGTGTTTCGCTGTTCAAAATCTTTTGTCTGAGAGCTTCTGCCTCTTCATCCGCGCCGCCCGTCTGGGGATTGAGAAGCTGAGCGGGATTGCCTTCCGGAAGAATCTCTTCATACTCCAGTGTGACGACGTCTTCTTCGACATCGTCACTGTCTACGTTGTCGTCCTCGTCATAGTCGTCCTCGTCATAGTCGTCTTCATAGTAATCATCTTCGTAATAGTCGTCTTCGTAATAATCGTCTTCGTAATAGTCATCCTCGAAGTCGTCATACGAAACGAAATCGTCGCTCCAATCCGTATCGTCCCATGCGGAATCGTCCGTTACGGTGGTCGTCGTGGTCTGTTCCGTTGTCGTGGTCGCATCCGTCTGCTGATTGCTCGGCGAACACGCAGAAAGCAACAAGATACCCAATACGCAACAGAGTGCTAAAACCTTACGCATATTCATGGTGATTCTCCTCCTGAAAAATTAGAGTTGTATCCGCCTGCCGGCACTCCCCCAAAGCGTGCGATCCACAAACGAATACACTTAGTCATGGCTATTATAACAGAAGATTCCCAAGTTGACAAGCGAGAATGTTGTCCTGATGTTGTATTATGTTGTCCAATCGTGGAAAAGGCGTTTTTTTTGGAGAAGCCGTCGTTTAGATTGTCGGGGGTCTTTACGTGTCACTTGTTTGCGGTTTGTTCGATCTGTCCATTTTTT
Organism: uncultured Eubacteriales bacterium; assembly: GCA_964450615.1. GTDB lineage: Bacteria > Bacillota > Clostridia > Oscillospirales > Acutalibacteraceae > RGIG3009. Next base: position 15,090 of record CAYVDQ010000010.1, read on the forward strand.
GCGTTGGATGACTAACTGTCGGTATTTGTCTTGACAGCAAACGCTTTATAATGGTATAACGAGGATGGAACGCATCCGACGTTTCTCATGCTTTATTGCAATAATAAGGGGGATATTGACATGTTAAAAGACAAAATCCACGTTTCCGAAACAGAGATCGTCTATACGGACGATCAGTTGACCTATACCGTGGACGGCAGCTGCTGCACGCTGCGCCGCCCGGACGGAAAGATCGACTTCTTGACAACCGACCTCGGCGGTCTGCCCTATTACCGTCATTTCCGCGGTCCTGCAGACGATCCGTTTGCGGAGGAGCTGGAACCGTTTGAGTGGGATTATAACCATTTCAAAGAAGAATGGCCCTGCGGTTTGTGGGTGCAAAGTGCTTACAAATGCGAGGACGGTGTGCTGGTCGGCTTTACGCACCGCGAGGATCTGAGCAAGACGGACTTGGACTATCCCCAGAACTATCATATCGGTTTCAGTATTTCCCGCGACGGCGGTCAGCACTGGAAGTATCTTGGTGACATGATGGGTACCTGCCGTAATTTCATCAGCAAGAACCGCGCGAACGGCGTTTGGCCGAACATCTGCGGCGTACCGTACGTAGCCGGCAAGGACGGTTATTTCTACATCTTCTACAACGAGTGGAATGCCGCCGCCGAGCGTTATACTTCGGTCGCACGTATACCGATGAAAGAGTCGATCGAGATGGTCCGCCGTGAAGAAAATCCGGCTGCACTGATGAAGAAGTACAGCGGTAACGGCGTGTGGGATACCGAGCCGATGCACGGTACCGCACCGCGGATCATCCCCGAGGATTGTGACGATATCATTTTCCATGAGGAAATCGGCTTTAAATACGATTGCCACGGCAACGCCGCCTACTGCTCCGCGCTGGATAAGTACATTCTGACCATCCAGAGTGCCAGACAGGTCATTATGTTCATGTCTGACGACTGCGTAAACTGGGACGAGCACGTGGTGCTGTCTACCGCAAACCCCGACATTGGTTTGTATTTCTATTCCACCATTGTCGGCAACGACGATGAGGCCTCCGACGATTCCAGCACCGTGGGTCACGATTTCTACGTGTATTTCACCCACAAGCCCGGTTTCCTGCGTCTGCCCGGCAATTTCGGCGATTACGAGACGGATCTTTACTGCCGTGTGCGCGTGACGATTGACAAATAACGAGCCTTTTCAAAAGCCTCTTGCGGCATGGATCCGCAAGAGGCTTTTTGTTTTTGGGGATGGCGGCGGGAGGTCGCTTTGCCACCTCGTCAGAGGGGGCCTTGCGGGCGGTCACAGACCGCCCCTACTACCCCTCACTTTACGGGAAGGTGCGGCATCGTCCCCTACGGGGTTGGTTTCGGTTCGTGCGAGGATGAAGCATCTCGTCGGAGGGCGGGGAGCAAACCGCCGGTTATATTTTTTATTAGGAAATTTAGTCAAATCTTCTTGACTTTCCGGCGTATCGGCATTACGATGTAGGTGCGTATAAATTTTTCTGAAAAGAGGAACGCGATATGAAGATCTTTGATATGCACTTGCATTGCCGCCGCGGCGAAGCGGAACCCGAAAAATTCATCAAGCAGTTGGAAGAAGCCGGTCTGTACGGCGCTTGCGTCTTTTCACCGC
>CAYVDQ010000011.1:0-16227 GCA_964450615.1 uncultured Eubacteriales bacterium
CCCGGAACGATGGGCGGCGGCGTGTATATGAATGCCGGCGCGTACGGCGGACAGTTGTCGGACGTGGTGCGGTCGGTGACTGCCCTGACGGCGAGCGGCGAGATCGTGGAGTTGTCGTCAGAACAACTGGAACTTGGTTATCGGCACAGCATCTTGATGGAGAAGCCGCTCACCGTCTGGTCGGTGACGCTGGAACTCACAGCGGATGATCCCGCGGCGATCCGTTCCAAGATGGACGAACATATGGCGGCGCGCAAAGCGAAGCAACCGTTGGAGTACCCGAGCGGCGGCAGCTTTTTCAAGCGCCCCGAGGGGCATTTTGCCGGTGCACTGATTGAACAGTGCGGATTAAAAGGATTGACCGTAGGCGGTGCGCAGGTCAGTGAAAAGCACGCGGGGTTCGTTATTAACCGCGGCGGCGCGACCTGCGCGGACGTGATGGAGTTGTGCCGACAGGTACAAGAGAAAGTAAAGGCAACGTTCGGTGTCAGTTTGGAGCGCGAGGTGCAGTTGGTCGGACGTTGAGAGGTGAAAAGGATGTCGTTTTCATCGGATATTAAAAATGAATTGGCGGCGGTGAGCGGCAACGAGTGCTGTGAACTCGCGCAGGCATACGGCATGGCGGAATTCGGCCGTGCGTTTTCGGCGTCCGCGGTTTCTCTGCAGACCGAAAACCGGGCAGTTGCACAGCGATATGCCGAGTTGCTGCGCACGGTGTGCGGTGTCACGGCGCAGGTGGAGGTCCCGCCGACGGGCAAGTCCGGTCTGTATACGGTATCCGTCAGCGCCGAGGATCGGGGGCGGGTGCTTTCCCGCTTTGGTCACGAGGGGAACGAGGTCGCCTTGCGGTTGAACCGCGCGAACTTAGATTGTGATGCGTGTGCCGCCGCTTTTTTGCGAGGGGTGTTTTTGGTTTGCGGTGCGGTGACGAATCCGCAGGTCGACTATCATTTGGAATTCAGCGTTCCGCACTTAAATTTAAGTCGGGATCTGATCGCGTTGCTCGGTGAGCAGGGGTTGACCGCCAAAACCGTGCGGCGCAAAGGCAATTATATTGTCTATTTCAAAGAAAGCGAGCAGATCGAGGATTGCCTGACCGGCATCGGCGCGATGAACGCGTCGCTCGAACTGATGAACGTTAAGATCGTCAAGAGTATTCGGAACAACGTCAACCGCGCCGCCAACTGCGAAACGGCGAATTTAGACAAGACGTTGGTGGCGGCTTTGCCGCAGATTGAGGCGGTACGCAAGATCGAGAGAACGATGGGGTTGGATGCCCTGCCGGAGGATCTGCGCGAGCTGTGTCGGCTGCGGGTGGAAAATCCGGACTACTCACTGCGCGAGCTCGGCGAGGCGCTGGAGCCGAGGATCAGCCGTTCCGGTGTGAATCACCGCTTACAACGAGTGTTGGAAATTGCAGAGTCTATAGTGTGACAGGGTTCGAATCCTGTCACACTAAAGTAAAGGAGCATTAAACCGTGTCATTTGTTCATCTCCACGTGCATAGTGAATACAGTCTGTTAGACGGTGCCTGCCGCCTGAACGGACTGCTTCGCCGTGTCAAGGAGTTGGGACAAACCGCCGTGGCGGTGACCGATCACGGTGTGATGTACGGTCTGGTTGAATTTTATAAAGCCGCAAAAAAAGAGGGGATCAAGCCCATCTTGGGATGTGAGGCGTACGTGGCGGCGCGCACTCGTCACGATAAGGTGCACGGCGCGGATGCACAGCATCACCACTTGGTGCTCTTGTGCGAAAACGAGGTTGGGTATGCGAACTTGGTGCGCATGATCTCGGCGGCATGGACGGAGGGTTTCTACGGCAAGCCCCGTGTTGACCGCGAACTGCTGAGGCAGTATCACGAGGGGCTGATTGCGCTGTCTGCGTGTTTGGCGGGGGAGATTCCCTCGGCGTTGCGCCGCGGCGATTACGCCGCCGCAAAGCGTATTGCCCTGGAATACCGCGCACTGTTCGGCGCGGACAATTTCTTTTTGGAGATTCAGGATCACGGGATGGCGGAGCAAGCCGCGATCAACGGTGATCTGGTGCGTTTATCGCGCGAGACGGGAATTCCGCTCGTGTGTACCAACGATGCGCACTATTTGACGCGCGGGGATGCCGCCATGCAAAAGGTACTCTTGTGCATTCAGACGAATACGACGGTGGACGAGCCGAATCCGATTTCATTTCCCACCGATGAGTTTTATATCAAATCCGAGGATGAGATGCGCTCTTTGTTTCCCTCTTTGCAGGAAGCGTTTGATAACACGGCGCGCATTGCGGACCGCTGTCTGGTCGAACTGGAATTCGGCAAGACCAAGTTGCCGCATTTTGATGTTCCCGGCGGGGATAGTTATGCCTATTTCCGCGCCGAGTGCTATAAAGGACTTTATCACCTGTACGGACAGAACCCCGATCCCGCGGTGGTACAGCGGTTGGAATACGAGCTGGATACCATTCGTCGCATGGGGTACGTGGACTATTATCTGATCGTTAACGATTTCGTGCAGTATGCCAAAACGCACGACATTCCGGTCGGTCCCGGCCGTGGATCTGGCGCGGGCAGTTTGTGTGCGTATTGCATTGGTATTACCGGTATTGATCCTATTAAGTACGGGTTGCTGTTTGAGCGATTCTTAAACCCCGAACGCGTCAGTATGCCGGACTTTGACATTGATTTTTGTAACGAAAAACGTCAGCAGGTCATCGACTACGTCATTCGCAAATACGGCGAGGATCACGTGGCGCAGATCGTCACCTTCGGAACGCTCGCGGCGCGCGCGGCGATCCGCGACGTGGCACGCGCGATGGGTCTGCCGTATGCGACGGGCGATACCGTTGCCAAGCGGGTGCCGTGGGAGTTGAACATGACGCTCGACAAGGCGCTCGCGCAGTCCAAGGAACTCAAAGAGTTGTACGACAGCGACGAGCAGATCCGCCGTTTGGTGGATATGGCGCGCAAGGTCGAGGGGATGCCGCGCCATGCGTCGACTCATGCGGCAGGTGTTGTTATCACCGCCGAACCGGTGTCGGAATATGTGCCGCTGTGCTTAAACGGCGACATGGTCGCCACGCAGTATACCATGACCCTTTTGGAAGAACTCGGCTTGCTCAAGATGGACTTTTTGGGGTTGCGCAACCTGACCATCATCGACGATGCCGTGAAGATGATTCGTAAACAGCAGCCGGATTTTTCGATTCAAACCATTCCGTTGGATGCCCCCGCTGTCTATAAGATGATGTCCGCCGGCAACAGTGACGGTGTGTTCCAGTTTGAATCCGCCGGTATGAAACGGGTGCTGACACAGCTCAAACCCGATCATTTTGAAGATCTCATTGCCGTGATTTCGCTGTTCCGTCCCGGCCCGATGGAGTCGATCCCACGGTACATTGAAAATCGGCACAATCCCGCGCGTGTCACCTACGCACATCCGCGCCTCATGCCGATCTTGGAGGTTACCTACGGCTGTATTGTTTACCAAGAGCAGGTGATGCAGATCTTCCGCGATCTGGCGGGGTATTCGCTTGGCCGCGCCGATCTGGTGCGCCGTGCGATGTCCAAGAAAAAACACGACGTCATGCAAAAAGAACGCGAGATCTTCATCCACGGTTTGACGGATGAACAGGGGACGGTGACGGTGGAGGGCTGTGTCCGCCGCGGTGTACCGGAGTCCGTTGCCAACGATATTTTTGATGAGATGGCATCCTTTGCCTCGTACGCGTTTAACAAATCGCACGCCGCCGCGTATGCGCTTGTGGCGTATCAGACGGCGTATTTGAAGACATACTATCCAAAGGAATATATGGCGGCGCTGCTCACCAGTGTGTGGGATAGCGGAAAGGTCGCCGGCTATATTGCCGAATGTGAACGGCTGCGCATTCGCGTGTTGCCGCCGTCGGTGAACGAGAGCACGGCGGATTTTACCGTTGTGGACGATCACGTTCGCTTCGGCCTGCTCGCGGTCAAAAACATCGGTCGTGGGTTCATTGATGAGATGGTGCGTGAGCGGGAAGAGAACGGTCCGTTCGAAAGCTTTTACGCGTTTTGTCGGCGCATGACACCGTACCGCGAATTCAACCGCCGTGCGCTGGAAAGTTTGATTCGCTGCGGTGCGTTGGACGGTCTCTCTGCCAATCGCCGACAGATGCTTGAAGCTTCCGCTTATATTCTGGAGCAGTTGGAAGACGTTAACCGCCGCAATCTGTCGGGACAGCTTGGATTTTTCGATGATCCCGAAACCGCGGCAATCGGTGAGCCGAAGCTGCCGAACGTGCCGGAGTTCCCGTTTTCGGAGCTGCTGGCGATGGAAAAGGAAGTGGCGGGTTTATATCTCACCGGTAACCCGATGAAGCCGTATGAAGCGGTGCACCGTTATGTGAAGGCGGCGCGCATCGACCGCATTTTGGATGCGTTTGCGGACGAAGCGGATACCGCCTACCGCGACGGACAAGCCGTCACACTGCTCGGCATGCTTGACCGCGTGCAGACCAAGGCGACCAAAAACAACGCACAGATGGCGTACGCTACGCTGGAAGATGCGTACGGATCGTTGGAGTTGGTGCTGTTCCCGCGGGTGCTTGAAAATTGCCGTTCCTTGTTGCGCACCGGGCAGGTCGTGGTGGTGCACGGGAAACTGAATGCGCGTGAGGATGAAGCACCCAAGGTGCTGGTGTCGGACGTATCGCCTGCACCGTCACCGGAGGCGATCCCCGCACCCGCAGAAAAGCCGCGCGCGGTGGCAAATCCCGGCTTGTATCTGAAAATCCCGTCACTCGACGGCGAGCACTGGCGCCGAGCGCAAAAGCTGTTGCGCGTGTTTGAGGGGCAAACACCGGTGTATCTGCGCGTGACGGATACCGGTAAGCTGATCCGCACTCCTTCCGAGCTGTGGGTATCGCCGGAAGCGATTCTTGTCGCCGAACTTGAGCGAGCGCTCGGAAAAGAAAATGTTGCAAAATTGTGTTGAAATGTTGCAAAATCAGCCGATTTTCGAAAACTTTACTTGCACTTAGGCCTAAGGCTGTGTATAATGGTAACGATTTTGCTTTTGTAAGGAGTAAATGGATATGGCTATCAAACGAATTGCGGTCTTAACCAGCGGCGGCGACGCCCCCGGCATGAACGCGGCTGTGCGTGCGGTCACGCGTACGGCACTGGGCCGAGGCCTTGAAGTATACGGAATCCGCCACGGATATAACGGATTGCTCAACGGCGACGTTATGGAGATGAACCTCCGCAGCGTGTCGGATATTATCCACCGCGGCGGCACGGCGCTGTTCACTGCGCGCAGTCCCGAATTTAAAACACCGGAAGGTGTGCAAAAAGCGGCGGACAAATGCCGCGAGATGGGGATTGACGGCTTGGTTGTCATCGGCGGTGACGGTTCGTTCCGCGGTGCACAGGATCTAACCCGCGCCGGCATTCCCTGCATCGGCCTGCCGGGTACCATTGATAACGATATTAACTGCTGTGAGCAGACCATCGGTTACGATACCGCTTTGAACACCTGCATGGAAATGGTGGACAAGTTGCGTGATACGGCACAGTCGCACGACCGTTGCAGTGTCATTGAGGTTATGGGTCGTCACGCGGGGTATTTGGCGCTCAATGTTGGTATCGCTGTTGGTGCAACGAGTATTCTGGTGCCGGAGGTTCCCTTTGACTTTGACAGAGACGTCATTGCCCGCATGAAGAAAACGTCCTCGACGGGTAAAAAGCACTTTATCATCATCGTTGCCGAGGGTATCGGCGGTGTGGTGGAACTCGCCAAACGCATTGAGGAAGAAACGGGCGTAGAATCGCGCGCGACCATTTTGGGTCACGTGCAGCGCGGCGGAAGCCCCACGGTGCGCGACCGTGTGCTTGCCAGCCGTATGGGTAACCGCGCGGTGGAATTGCTGCTCGCCGGTAAGAGCAACCGTGTTGTGACCATCCAGAGCGATCGTATTACGGATTACGATATTGAACAGGCATTGTCGATGAAGAAGCCGTTTGACTTGGATCTGTACCGTACGGCGCATGAAATTTCTATCTAAAAAATTTTTTGCGGAGGGTATTGACTTTCCGCGAAAGACTTGGTATACTCATCGGGTAAGAAAACAAAGCAGAGCGTTTGCCCGCTCTCACCTGCAGATTTCGTTCTCGACAGGTTGATACGATCTTCTTCCGAAAAATCGGAGGCAGTGTCATTTTACGCGGGCAGGATTCTGCCCGCGTTTTTTCACGCAGAAAATGGTGGAGGTGTTTCCCCATAGCAACAAAGGAATTGCAGATCAACGAACAAATCCGTGACAACGAGGTCCGCGTTATCGGTGAGGACGGCGCTCAGCTGGGTGTCATGTCTGCACAAGAGGCGCTGACGCTGGCAGAAGAGCGTGGCTTTGACTTGGTCAAGATCGCTCCGACAGCCACACCGCCTGTATGCCGTATTATGGACTACGGTAAGTATCGCTTTGAACAGGCGAAGAAGGAAAAGGAAGCACGGAAAAACCAACGGCTGGTCGAAACTAAGGAGATCCGCTTGTCACTCAATATCGATGTGGCGGATTTCAACACCAAGGCAAAGCATGCCATGCGTTTCCTGCAGGAAGGCAACAAGGTGAAGGTCTCCATTCGTTTCCGCGGTCGTGAGATGGGTCATCCCGAGATCGGTCTGGATACCATGAATCGGTTTGCCGAAACCTGTTCTGAACTCGGCGCTGTTGAGAAACCTGCCAAAATGGAAGGTCGCAACATGCTGATGTTCTTAGCACCCAAATCTGCGAAATAAAATCACAGCATTCAATTAAGGAGGATATTGTCATGCCTAAGATCAAAACTCACAGCGGCGCGAAAAAGCGTTTCAAGCTGACCAAGACCGGCAAGGTGCTGCGCGCACATGCCTACAAATCCCACATTCTGAACAAGAAGACGACCAAGCGCAAGAGAAATCTTCGCAAAACGACGATCGCCGATGTGACCAATGTGGCTCAGGTCAAGCGCCTGATTCCTTACAAATAATTGAGAGTTCAGAAACGGAGGATATGAAACATGGCTCGTGTTAAAGGCGCAATGATGACGCGCAAAAGAAGAAAAAAAGTACTAAAGCTTGCCAAAGGTTATTTTGGCGCTAAGTCCAAGCTGTTCCGCACCGCAAAAGAAGCGGTCATGAAATCCGGCCAATATGCGTACATCGGCCGTAAGCAGCGTAAAAGAGATTTCCGCCGTCTGTGGATCACTCGTATTTCCGCAGCCGCGAAGGTCAACGGTATGAACTATTCTACCTTTATGAACGGTTTGAAGAAGGCAAACATCACCCTGAATCGCAAGATGCTCGCTGAGCTTGCCGTATCGGATGCCGCCGCGTTTGCGGGTCTGGCAGAGAAAGCAAAGGCTGCCTTAAATTAAGCTGTAATTGCGCCCGCCGGCACTGCCTGCGGGCGCTGTTTCCTTGTAATGAGGCTTTGAAAAGAGGTGGAACGTATGGAAATCACCAGTCGCGATAATCGCTTGATTAAGGACTATCGCCGTTTGAGCGGCGATGCGAAATATCGCCGCGAGTGCGGTCTTTTTGTTGCGGAAGGAGCGCGGCTTTGCGGTGACGCCGTGCGTTCCCACATTCTGATTGAAACGGCGTTGATCACAGCGCATGCCCGCCGACAATACCCGGAGATTGTGGCACAGGTGGAGGGGGTTGCCCGTCAAGTGGCTGACATTCCCGATACGCTGTCCGCCTATCTCGGGGATACCGACACACCGCAGGGCATTTTCTGCATCTGTCGCATCCCGCTGTCGGAGCATGTGCCGGACGTGGGTCGCCGCTATGCGGCGCTGGAGCGAATCCAGGATCCCGGCAACCTCGGCACCATGATTCGCACCGCCGAAGCGTTCGGTTTGGGCGGGGTACTGCTCACGGACGGCTGCTGTGATCCGTATAGTCCCAAGGTGCTGCGCAGCAGCATGGGAGGGGTGTTCCGTCTGCCGCTCATCGCCGTCGGCACGCTTGCCGAACGGTTGCCGCAGCTGCATGCAGAAGGGTTTCGCTCGTATGCCTGTGTGGTGGACCGTGATGCTTTAGCGGTGCAGCAAACGGTTTTTCCGCGTGGCTCAATCTGTGTGATCGGCAACGAGGGGAGCGGTCTGCTTTCCGAAACCGCTCGGGCTTGCTCAGAGCGTGTTACCATTCCGATGGCGGGACGTGCCGAATCGCTCAACGCCTCCATGGCGGCGGGCATCGTTTTTTGGGAAATGGTGAGAGATCATGAATAAGAGTGTACCGTACTGGATGTGGATCCAACAGGCGGTGGGGCAGGGCAGCTCGGCGGTGCCGAAGCTGTTGGAGGCTTTTTCCTCGCCGGAGGAGGTATACGCGGCCGGCCGCTTGGAATTGGAGCACGCAGGGCTTTCCGGTAAACCGCTGGAATGTTTGTGCCGCAAATCGCTGGATGCCATGCACCGCACCGCAGAACGCTGTGAAAAGCTGGGCTGGATTTTAACGCCCGATGATAGCGGTTATCCCGCCTTGCTGCGGCAACTGTATTCGCCGCCGCTTGTGTTGTACGGCAAAGGTATTTTGCCGAACCTGAATACACCGGCAGTGCCGCCTATCGGTATCGTAGGCACCCGCAAAAGCACCACGTACGGCGATAGAGCCGCGGGCGGTATCGCAGCGGGGCTTGCGGCTGTGGGCAGTGTGGTTATCAGCGGCGGAGCCACCGGTATTGATTGTGCTTCTCATCAAGGTGCTTTGTACGCCGGCGGCCGCACCGTGGCGGTGCAAGCGTGTGGGTTGGACGTGGAATATCCTGTCCCGAACCGCCACCTGCGCCAGCGTATCGTGGAAGAAGGCGGCGCGGTCATCACCGAATATTTACCCGGCACGCGTGCGTTTCCCAATCATTTTCAGGTGCGCAATCGGCTGATCAGCGGTCTTTCATGGGGTGTTTGCATTGTGGAAGCACCGGAGCGCAGCGGTGCCTTGATCACCGCGCGGCACGCGCGTGAGCAGGGACGGGACGTGTTTGTTGTCCCCGGCAACATTACCTCGGCTGAGAGCCAAGGTTCCAACGAGTTGATCAAGGATGGTGCGACGCTTATCACGCGACCGAGTGAGATCCTGCACGATTATCAAACCCGTTGCGGCGGTGCTTTGCAAGAGGAAGAGGCGGATCGCGCCCAGGCGGCTTACCACGACTACCTTGAGCGTGGCAAAGAACCGATTCGCCGCACACTGCGCGTGGCGGACGGCACGAAGCCGCATATACCGACGCCTTGTCCCGCGGGGGCAAGCGACATAGCCAAAGCGGTGTACGCGGCATTGACTGATACGCCCATTACTGCGGAGGAGTTGTGCAGTATAAGCGGCATTCAAGCGGGCAAGCTGTTCTCGGGGCTGACCGAGCTCGAGTTGTACGGCTGCGCACGCAGTTATCCCGGGAAACGGTATTCCAAATGAGGTGAATGAAATGTCAACATTGGTTATTGTGGAATCACCCGCAAAAGCCAAAACGATTCAAAAATATTTAGGAGCAGGCTATGAAGTCATGGCCTCGATGGGTCATGTCCGCGATCTGCCCAAAAGTCTCCTCGGCGTGGATGTCGATAATAATTTTAAGCTGCGGTACGTGGATATTGCCGGCAAATCGGCACTCATCCGTGAGCTGAAAGCCAAAGCTGCCGCCAGTGACGGTGTCATTCTCGCAACCGACCCGGACCGCGAGGGTGAGGCGATCTCGTGGCATTTGGCGCAAATGCTGAACGTCGATCTTGCCGAAAAGAACCGCGTTACCTTTACAGAGATCACCAAGAACGGTGTCACGCAGGGCATGGCGGCACCGCGTGCGGTGGACATGGATCTTGTTAACGCACAGCAGGCGCGCCGCGCACTAGATCGCTTGGTCGGTTATCGGATCAGTCCGTTTTTGTGGAAAAAGATCCGCAAGGGGTTATCCGCCGGCCGTGTGCAATCGGCTGCGGTACGCATCATCGTTGATCGCGAAGAAGAGATCCGCGCCTTTGTCAGCGAGGAATACTGGAACATTGACGCGAAGTTATCCGCGGCGGCGAAGGGAAAGCCTTTCACGGCGCACTTATACAAGTGCGGCAAGAGCAAGATCGCACTGAAAAACGGTGAGCAGGCCGAGGCGGCGCTTGCCGCCATTCGTCCAGAAACCTTTACGGTGGCGTCGGTCAAACGCGGCGAGCGTAAAGTGTCGCCCGCCCCGCCGTTTACCACCTCCACCATGCAACAAGAAGCCAGCCGCAAGCTGGGCTTCTCGTCCAAGCGCACGATGAAGGCGGCACAGGAGTTATACGAGGGCGTTGAACTCGGCGAGCGCGGCTCGATGGGCCTTATCACGTATATGCGTACCGATTCACTGCGCATTTCGGAGGATGCCCGCCGCGAGGGCAACGCATATATCACGGCGCGGTACGGTGCACAGTATTTGCCGGAAAAACCGCGGTATTATAAAACGCGCAAAAGCGCGCAGGATGCGCATGAAGCCATCCGTCCGTCCTCACCGTCGCTCACCCCCGATCAAGTCAAGCCGTTTTTAAGCGGGGATCAGTATAAACTGTATAGTTTGATCTGGTCGCGCTTTATTGCCAGTCTGATGGCGAACGGGATCCAGGATACCTGCCAAGCGGAGATCGCCGCGGGCGAGTACCGCTTTAAGGCATCCGGTTATACCGTGCGGTTTGACGGTTACACCGTGTTGTACGTGGAGGGAAAGGACGAGGAAGACGAGGAAAACAGTGCGCTGCCGCCGCTCGCAGAGGGGGACGTGCTGGTGTTGCGCGATCTTCAGAGCAGCCAGCATTTTACGCAGCCTCCTGCACGCTATAACGAGGCGACACTCATCAAGGCGCTTGAGGAAAACGGTATCGGCCGTCCTTCCACCTATGCGCCGACCATCAGTACGATTTTGACAAGAGAATATATCGAGCGGGAGGGGAAATCCTTGAAGCCGACGGCGCTCGGCGAGGTGACCACTCACCTGATGAAGGACCAGTTCCCCGAGATCGTGGATACGGAATTTACCGCGAATATGGAGCATCAGTTGGATACGGTGGAAGCCGGCGATGCCGACTGGGTGCATACACTCGACGAGTTTTATAAGGGCTTTTCCGAAACGCTGAAAAAGGCGGAAGAAGCGCTGTCCGGCGAGCGTATCAAGGTGCCGGAGGAAGAAAGCGACGAGGTGTGTGACAAGTGCGGTCGCCGTATGGTCATCAAGACCGGACGGTTCGGCAAGTTCCTGGCGTGTCCCGGTTATCCGGAGTGCAAAAACACCAAACCGCTGTTGGATAAAACGGCGGGTGTCTGCCCGAAATGCGGCGGTGCGATCGTTGCCAAGAAATCCAAGCGCGGCCGTAAATTCTTTGGTTGTGAGCAGTATCCGACCTGCGATTTTGTTACCTGGAATGAGCCGACTGCCCACGTGTGTCCGCAGTGCGGCAAGACCCTGTTCCGCCGCAAAGGACGCGGAGGCGGAACGGTATGCCTAACCGAGGGTTGCGGATACGAGAAGGTCGGTCGAGGGAAGAAATCTGATGACTGAGCATATCACGGTGATCGGCGGCGGACTTGCCGGTTGTGAAGCGGCATGGGCGGCAGCCAATGCCGGGGTTAAGGTCACGCTGATCGAAATGAAACCTGAGCGGTATACTCCCGCACACCACAGCCCTGCACTGGCAGAGCTTGTCTGTTCCAATTCGCTCAAAGCCGCCCGTTTGGAAAGCGCGGCGGGACTTCTCAAGGAAGAAATGGCGCGGATGGGTTCGGTGTGTGTGGCAGTGGCACGCGAATGTGCTGTCCCTGCCGGCGGCGCGCTGGCGGTGGATCGCGATCGGTTTTCCGAGGGGGTAACCGCCCGTATTACCGCGCACCCGAACATTACCGTTGAGCACAGAGAAATCACCGAACTGCCCGCCGAAGGGATTACCGTGATCGCTACGGGTCCGCTGACAGCGGATGCGCTGGCGACGTCGATCGCGGCGCGCTTTGGTGAGGCCTTAAGTTTTTACGACGCGGCGGCACCGATCGTGACCGCGGACAGTGTGGATATGAATTCGGCATTCCGCGCCTCACGCTATGACCGCGAGGAAAGCGGCAACGGCGATTATATCAACTGCCCGATGAACAAAGAGGAATACGAAACCTTTCATGCGGCGCTTATCTCCGCCGAGCGGGCACTGCTGCATGAATTTGACAAACCGAAGGTGTACGAGGGATGTATGCCGATCGAGGTACTTGCTTCGCGCGGTACCGATGCGATCCGTTTCGGCCCGATGAAGCCGGTCGGTTTGCGCGATCCCCGAACCGGTCACCGTCCGTGGGCGGTACTGCAGCTGCGTGCGGAGAATGCCGAGGGGACATTGTATAATCTGGTAGGTTTTCAAACGAATTTGAAATTTCCGGAGCAAAAGCGGGTGTTTTCGCTGATTCCCGCGCTGAAAAACGCGGAGTTCGTGCGGTATGGGGTGATGCACCGCAACACCTTTTTGGATTCGCCCCGCCTGCTGAACGCGGCGTTTCAACTCAAAGAGGAACCGCGGTTGTTCTTCGCCGGTCAGATGACCGGTGTGGAGGGGTATATGGAATCCGCCTGCTCCGGTATTTTGGCAGGATTGAATGCGGTGCGCACTTTACGTGGCGAACCACCGTTTATACTCCCGCGGGAAACCATGTCCGGTGCGCTGTCATTCCATATCAGTGATCCGTCGGTGACGGAATTTCAGCCGATGGGCGCGAATTTCGGCGTATTACCGTCGCTGGACGTTCATATTCGCGATAAGCGCGAGCGCTATGCCGCGCTTGCGAACCGTGCATTAGAAAAATTGGAGGGATACGTATAATGAGAGTGATCGTTGACGCTTACGGCGGCGATAATGCGCCGCTTGAGGTTATCAAAGGTGCGGTGGATGCGCGCGCCGAGTATGGCTTTGATATTGTGCTGACCGGTAACGAGGAGGAGATCCGCCGTATCGCCGGCGAGCAAAATCTGCCGCTGGACGGCATTGAGATCGTGCATACCACCGATGTCATTTCCATGAACGATATTCCGAAAACCATTCTGCGTGAGCATAAGGAATGCTCCATGGCGGTGGGCCTGCGCCTGCTCGCCGAAGGACAAGGGGACGCCTTTGTATCTGCCGGAAGCACCGGCGCTTTGCTGATGGGTGCTACCTTCCTCGTCAAGCGGATCAAGGGAATTTCCCGCCCGGCGCTCGCGGCAATCATCCCCTCGGATAAGGGACCGTTTATGCTGCTGGATTCGGGGGCTAACCTGGATTGCCGTCCCGAGATGCTGTATCAGTTTGCGCGCATGGGAACGTTGTACATGAGCCTTGTGATGAAGAACGGCGAGCCCGCCACGGTGGGGCTGCTCAACGTCGGCACGGAGGAGCACAAAGGCAGCGATCTGCAACACGAAACCTATGCGCTGCTCAAAGACAGCGATATGAGTTTTGTGGGGAACGTGGAAGCACGCGACGTGCCGGCGGGCGCCGCCGACGTCATCGTAGCGGACGGTTTTTCCGGCAACGTCTTGCTCAAGACGTTGGAGGGTACGGTCGGTATGCTGCTTGGCTATATCAAGCAGATCTTTTATACCAATCTGTTGACCAAGATTGCGGCGCTTTTTATCAAGCCGCATCTGAACGGACTGAAAAAGAAATTATCCACCGAGGAACACGGCGGTGCGCCCTTACTCGGTATTGCCAAACCGGTCATCAAGGCACACGGCAACGCCAAAGCGCGCGCTATCAAAAACGCGATCCGCGTGGCGGCAGAATTTTCCCGTGCCGGTGTGATCGAAAAGATCACCGACTCCGTGAAAGGGGAGACGGCGGCAGATGGTGCTGCAAAAGCTGAGTAAGTTGTTGGTTGACCGCTTCGGTTGCGACGAAGAGGAGATTACCTTGTCGGCAACATTAGACGATCTGAATTTGTACGACGCGGATCGCACCGAGATCGCGGTTTGGTTCGGTGATCTGTACGGTGTGGATATCACTGCTGAGGAGATCGACGCGTGGGAAACGGTTGAGGATATTGTAGGATACATTGAAGATCACATGGGGTGAGCTTAAGTGAAAGAAACCACCAAGTGCATGATGGAAAAGTTAGGGTATGCATTTCGGGACGAGCAGCTGCTGGAAACGGCGCTGACGCACTCGTCGTATGCCAACGAGGGCAACCGCAACCTCAAAAGCAATGAGCGGCTCGAGTTTTTGGGTGATTCGGTACTGGGCTTTATCACGGCAGGTTACCTGTTTTCACACCAAGGCGGCGAAGAGGGTGAACTGACGCGTTTGCGCGCTTCGCTTGTGTGCGAAAAAGCACTCAGTGCCTATGCCCGCAAGCTGGGACTCGGCGAGCATTTATTGCTTGGCAAGGGTGAGCAGCGCGGCGGCGGTGCCGAGCGTCCGTCGATCCTGGCGGATGCGTTTGAGGCGGTCATTGCGGCGTTGTACTTAGACGGAGGGTTACAAACGGCGGAAGCCTTTATTTTGCCGTTTATCAAGGACGAGCTTGCTTCACAGCAGCGTCGCCCGCAGTTCCGTGATTATAAGACGGCGTTGCAGGAGATCATTCAACAAAACCCCGAGGAACACCTCGAATACGAATTAAAGGGCGAGTCGGGTCCGGATCACAACAAGCGGTTCACGGTGGAGGTACATCTCAATTCCAACGTGATCGGTACGGGCCACGGTCGCAGTAAAAAAGAAGCCGAACAGCAGGCGGCGCGCGAAGCGCTCAAGTTGATGGGATACGATGATTAAGCGTGAGTCTCGTGCGAACGTTGCGATTTTTGTGCCGCACGCGGGCTGTCCCTGTCAGTGCAGTTTTTGCAATCAGCGGCATATCGCGGGGCAAAGTCGGTTTCCGTCGGAGAGTGACGTGCAAAACGCGTGTGAAACGGCGATCAGCACCTTGTCCGACGGTGCCACGGCACAGATCGCCTTTTTCGGCGGTAGCTTTACCGCCATCCCGCGCGAGGATATGGTGCGCTTGCTGAAAGCGGCGGTACCGTACGTGAAAAGCGGTGACTTTTCCGGTGTCCGCGTGTCCACCCGCCCCGATGCGATCGACCGCGAGGTGCTGGAACTTCTCAAAACACACGGTGTGACCGCTGTGGAACTCGGTGCACAAAGCATGGACGATGCGGTGCTCAGAGCTTGTCGGCGAGGGCACACCGCAAAGCAGGTGACAGAGGCGGCAGGGCTTGTCCGTGAGGCGGGCTTGTCGCTCGGGTTGCAGATGATGACCGGCTTGCCGGGAGATACCGACGAAGGCGCGCTGCATACGGCACGGGCACTCGCGGCACTAAGGCCCGACGAGGTGCGGGTGTATCCCACCTTGGTGATCGAGGGCTCACCCTTAGCGGATGAGTACCGCGCCGGCACATACGTCCCGCAAACGCTTGACAAGGCGGTGGCGCTGTGTGTGCGGTTGCTCACTTTTTTTGAGGAGGAGCGGGGAATCCCGGTCATTCGCTTAGGACTGCACGCGGAGGAGGATATGATGCGGCACTGCATCGCAGGGCCGTGGCATCCCGCGTTTCGCGAACTGTGTGAAAGCCGCATCTTCCGCCAAAAAGCGGAAATCATTTTGAAACAAGCTAATAAGACAGAGTGTGTGCTGGCGGTAAACCCCGCGTGCGTCTCCCGCATGGTGGGCCATAGGCGGGAAAACCTGACGGCATTTATGAAGAATGGGTATACGGTAAAGGTCGTTGCCGATAGCAGCATTGCGCATGGCGAAATCAGATGGAGGGAAGTCACAACATGATCCTGAAAGCGTTAGAAATACAAGGGTTTAAATCGTTTCCGGATAAGACGGTGCTGTCGTTCGGCACCGGTATCACGGCGGTCGTTGGACCAAACGGAAGCGGTAAATCCAATATCAGTGACGCGGTGCGTTGGGTGCTGGGTGAGCAGTCCAGCAAGACCTTGCGTGGCTCCAAAATGGAGGACGTCATCTTTAACGGCACCTCCAAACGCAAGGCAACCGGCTTTGCGGAGGTGTCGCTGATTATCGATAACACCGAGCGCATTTTGGATTTTGATTCCAACGACGTGAAGGTCACCCGTCGGTATTACCGTTCGGGTGAGAGTGAATACCTGCTCAACAACGCGACGGTGCGACTCAAGGATATTCAGTTATTGTTTAGGGATACGGGCCTCGGTCGCGACGGCTATTCCATGGTCGGACAAGGTAAGATCGATGCCATCGTTTCGTCCAA
>CAYVDQ010000012.1:0-16021 GCA_964450615.1 uncultured Eubacteriales bacterium
AACCAGGCGGCGGATGCGTACAAGTTCGACTACCGCACCTACTACGATCTGATCGTGAAAAACTCGGCGGCAGATTCGGTCTACGCGTACGTGTACTAAGCGGCGACGGATTTTTCTCTCCCTCCGCCGAGCATTCGCTCGGCACCTCCCTCGTCAGAGGGAGGCGAGGGCGGGGTAACCGTTTGAAGGAGCGGGGTGGCGTATTGCCACCCCCTGCCGCTGAATTCGTGGCAGAGACAAATCGAAATGCTCGCCGCAAGGCGCGAATGTGAAGGTGTCACCTTGCGGCGACGGATTGTACACCTCATCCGTCTGCGAGCTTTGCTCGCAGACACCTTCCCCTCAAGGGGAAGGCTTGGGGGGAAGTGGGAGTGAGAAGTTATGCAGACACAACGCAGATGGGACGATCCCGAGCAGGTATTCCGTGAATACCGCGCGGGTGTCCGTTACAAGAGCGGTATCGGCGAGAAAGGCTTATACCGACAAAACGAGATCAACCGCCGCTTTTTCAGCGGCGATCAATGGCACGGCGCACGCTGCGGCGGGGAACGTCCGCTGGTGCGTCACAACATTATTCGCCGTATCGGCGATTACAAGATGGCGGCGGTGGGAGCGAACCCCGTGGCGGTGAACTTTTCCGCCGACGGTGTGGCGGATACGGCGACTCTGCGGGAACGCACCTATCGCAACAAGTGTCTGGCGGCCGCCGGCACTCAGCTCGCACTCCCCTTTGAGGAGGAGATCGGGCTGGTGACCGACGCGCTGTCGCATTATTTTGAAGTCACCGCCGAGCGCGTGGGGTTTGACCAACTGCGCGCCGCGGTATTGCGTGCCGCGTACACCACCGGCACCGGCATTTTATACACCTACTGGGACGAGCGCATCCGTACCGGTCAGTACGCCGACGAGGGGCGTACGGTACCGATCACGGGGGATATTGCATGCGAGGTACTGGACGTCGAGAACGTGTATTTCGGCGATCCCACCGTGGAGAACATCCAGGAACAGCCGTTTATCGTCATCGCACAGCGCCGCACGGTAGGCGAACTGCGCCGTTTAGCGAAGCGCTACGGCCGTTCCAAGGACGAGATCGCGTCCATCCGTCCCGACCGCGACGAATTCACCCCTGCGGGTGAACCGGAGGGCGAGGGCAAGGCGATCTTACTGACAAAATTCTACAAGCAATACGACGAAAACGGGGATGCGCATTTGTACGGCGTGCAGGTCTGCCGCGGGGTCACCGTTCGCCCCGCCTGGGAGATGGGGGTGCGGCTGTATCCGCTGTGTCTGTTCCGTTGGGACACCCTGCCCGACTGTGTGTACGGACAAAGTGAGATCACACACCTGATCCCGAATCAGATTGCCATCAACCGCATGTTGACAGCATCGGTGTGGTCGATGATGATGCAAGGGCTACCGACCTTACTCGTCAACGGCGACGTGGTGCAGCAGCCGGTGACCAACGATCCCGGGCAGGTCATTCGCGTGTTCGGCAGCGGCGACGACGTGCGCAGCGCGCTGACCTACGTGGATCCGCCGCAGTTCTCGGCGGCACTGTCGGCGGAGATCGAAACGCTCATTCAAAACACACTGGCGCAAAGCGGCGCGAACGCGGTGTCGCTCGGTGACGTGACACCCGAAAACACCTCTGCGATCGTGGCGGTCCGCGAGGTCGCAATGATGCCGTTGCAGACCGTCCAGACACGGTTTTATGCGTTCTGTGAGCAGGTCGCGCGGCTGTGGGCGGAGTTTTGGATCACCGGTTACGGCAACCGCGCGCTGACTGTCCGTGACGAGCTGGGAACGTGGTATCTGCCGTTTGACGGTGACCGTTACCGCGAGCTGATGCTGCGCGTGAAGGTGGATGTCGGCGCCGCGACGCTGTGGAGCGAGAGCCAGTCCATCGTGACACTGGATAATCTGTTTGATCGCGGTGTCATCACCGCCGAGCAGTACCTCAAACGCCTGCCGCGCGGCATTGTGCCGGACGTGGACGGGTTGCTGAGGGATATGGGACATATCCCTCAGCAGTGACATACCGCTGCGCGGTGTGATATTGCTTCGCAGTGATATTCGTCCCTGCGGGACGAGTGATATATTCGCCCTGTGGGCGAATGTGAAGGTGTCCGCTGCGCGGACAGAATTTCATCTCTCCCTCCGCCGAGCGTTGCTCGGCACCTCCCTCGTCAGGGGGAGGCTGACGGGGGTGAATGTGAAGGTGTCGCGCAGGGTGCGACGGATTTGACACCTCATCCGTCGGCATTCGCCGACACCTTCTCCTCGAGGAGAAGGCTTGTAAGGGAGGAAAATGAATGACAGGACAAGACGTTTTTCGGCAGGCGATACGTCTGCTGGGATATACCGACACGCTGGGCGATCTTGACAGTGCACAGAACAGTGAGCTGTATAAGCGGGCCTTAACGGTGATCAACCAGTTGGTTTGTGATCTATCGTTGTCGGAGAGCGGTACGATGGCGCCGCCGCTCGGCTCATTGCGGCAGGAACTGCCGCTATCGGAACGCACGGCGCGGGACGTGTTACCGTACGGTGTGGCGATGCTGCTCGCCGCCGCGGGGGGCGACGGCGATAATCAGCAGTTGTTTGCGGCACTGTACGATCAAAAGCGGGTATCGGTGCGACAAGGCTACGAGCGGCGCACCGACACCCTGCCGCGGGGGTGTGACGCATGAAGCACCCCCGTATGTCCAAAAACAGCCGCGTGACGGCAACCGTTCCCGCACTGTCGGGCGGACTCAACGTCGGCACCGATCCGGCGCTGATCGGCGATACGCAGCTGTCCGACTGCCGTGACATGCGCTGGAAAGACGGCATGCTGCGTACCCGCGAGGGCTTTGTCACCGATGCGAATCATTTCGGCAGGTTCGCGCTGGGTGCCAACACGCAGTATTTCACCGACTGCGACGGGTATCTGCTGATACTGGCATCGACGGATACCGACGTGAGCGGCGAAGTGTACGTGACGGTGTTTGATCGGGACGGTGTGCCCACCGGCGGGTATTTCAGCATCACGGGACAGCAGGGCCTGTGCGGGTTTTTTGTACCTGTCGGCAACGACGATGCGTTTGCTGCGTACAGCTCGCTGTTGTTTTTGAACAACGGCGATATTTACGGCGTTCATGCGGGCAACAACGTATGGAAGTCGCTGTATAACGAGGCGTACGTGCCGCTGTACATGACCGGCGGTACACCGGTTGCCTCCCGCGCCGAGACAGCGCTGACGGGGACCCGTGTGGAGCCCTATAACCGCCTGACCGATTGGTTTCGCTGTACCTACAGCACCAACGGTTCGGGTATTTACTATTATCTGCCGACATTGCGCCAGGGGAGTGCGCTGACCGTCACGCTCACGTGTGCGAGCACGACGCTCACCTGGACCGTATTCAGCGGCAGCGGCGTCTCTGCCACCGTGGGCGGGTATCAGGTACAACTGGATACCAAAGGACATTGTTTTTGGTTTCTCAAGGACGGCAAGCCTTACGCCATGGCAAGCGAGGGTATTCGCAGCGACGTGACCGCTACGGCACAGCGCGCGGCGGCAGCGGGTCCGCGCGTCTCGGACATGCGCTTCGGCACCTGGTACGGCGGTGACCGCAGTGCCGAGGCGGGCGGTACGCGGTTATTTCTCGGCGGCGGTCACTACGTGATGTGGAGCGCACTTAACAATCCGCTGTATTTTCCGGACACGGCATACGCGACGCTTGGCGATCCCGACGAGGCGTTGACCGCGTTCGGCAAGCAGGGTGAGTGCCTTTTGTTGTTCAAGGAACACTCGCTGTATGCGGCGGAATACGTACGCAGCGATACCGTTACCGTGGAGGACGTGGAGAGCGGAGCGGTCACCGACACCACCGCGACGGCGGTGTTTCCCATCACACCGATCCACACCGAGATCGGGTGTGACCTGCCGCAAACGGTCGCGTTGCTCGGCAACCGATTGGTGTGGGCGTGCGCGGACGGGACGGTGTACACGCTCAGCACAAGCGGACAGTTGTCCCAACGCACCGTGACGGCGATTTCCGAGCCGATACGCCCGCTGTTGCGGGAGTGTATTCCCGCTGTTGCCGCAGGTACCGTGATCGACGGCGAGTACCTGCTGTTGTGGGACGATACGCTGTTTTTAGCGACCGACGAAGCCACGCCGCGGTGGACGCAATGGTCGTTTGACGGCACCCGTGCCAAGGCACAGTCGCTTTGCCGTGTGAGCGGCGAGCTGCGCATTCCCGCAGCGTATACGATCGGCAACGTGCGGGTGATGTACTGGTTTCGGCAGACGGGTGAGCAGGATACCGCGATCACGCATACCGGAACGAGTTGGGCGAACGCTGCGTATGCGTTTACCCCGCAGACAGTGCGGGGGAGGCTGTGTACCAAGCAGTTTGACCTCGGTGCGCCGGACGAATACAAGCGCCTGACGAGCGTGTTTGCGGATGCGGCGGCACACGGCAAAGTGAGCGCCGCCTACGTGACCGAGCAGGGCACGTATACCGACATCGAACGCGCAGCGCGCGATGGGGTACGGCTGACACCGTCGGTGTCTCGCTGCCGACGCTTTGCACTGCGGCTGGAGGCGGAGACCTTGCGTGTCGGCAGTATCACCTGGCGGGTGATCACGGGAAGGAGATAACGATGGCAACAAAACTGACCAAAGCACAGGCGGCCGAGCTGCTCGCCGCTTATCAGAAGCAGCAAACCGATGCGACGAAGGCGTCGATCGCGGCATATAATAAAACGGTGGACGCAGAGCTCGCCGCCACCGGGGCGACGGTTGCCGCCGAGCGGAAAGCGGTTCAGGACACCGCCGATGCCGCAGTCGACCGCGCGGCGGTGAAAGCACTGATCGAACGGCGCCAAATTGCGGAAACGCTCAGCAATTTAGGGTTGTCGCGCTCCGGCACCGCTGACTCGGCAAACGAGAGCATCGACCGTGAGCGTGTCGTGTCCGAGCGCACGGCGTGTGCGGCAAAGCAAAAAAGCTTGAGCGCGCTGTCACAGCGGCTTGTCACCGCCCGCGAGCAGGCGGCGGCGAAAAAAGAAAAAAATGCCGCCTCGGCGAATAAGACGCTGCAAGCAAAGATCGCCGAGAAAAAGTTGACGCTCGATAAAGCGGCGGTGGTGTAGGGAACGGATTTATCCGTTCCGCAATGAAGAATGAATGATGAATAATCAAAAATGAAGAATGAAGGTGTCGCGCAGGGCGCGACGGAATTGAAGGAAGGAGTTTGGAGATGGCGTTTTACACCATTGATTTTACCGTGACGGCGGCGGGGGTTTCGCCCGATACCCCGCAGTTTGCGGGACATATGGGCGATCATCGCGCGGCTGTGGTGCGGTTTTCCGTGCCGTTTGAGGGGTACCGCTACCGTCTGGAGCTCACCGACGGCAGCGGTGCCTACGACGTCACCGGTCTGTTGGATGCGGACGGCGGCACGGTATCTTATGAGGTTCCGTCCGCGTGGACCGCGGCCGGTGTCGCCGCACTGCGCTTGGTGGCGGTCGAGCAGGCGGAGGACGGCAGTGAAACGGTGCGGTTTCACGCAGCACCCGCATATCTGCGGTTTGAGGACCGCGAAGAAGGCGAGCCGCTTGGGCAAACTGCCCGCCCCGCGTGGCAGGAAACGTTGGACGAGGCGCAGTTTTTGCTGACAACCGTCGAGCAAAAGCTTGAAAACGGCGAGCTTAACGGCAAAGACGGTGAGAGCGGCGTGTACGTTGGTTCAGGAGACATGCCGGATGGGTACACTGTGCAGATCGATCCCGACGGCACGTCTGTTGAACTTGTTGATTATATCGTTGAGCAAGGCGTGGAGGGTATCTGGACATATCGCAAATGGGCAAGCGGTATTGGCGAATGTTGGTGTAGATGTAAATCAACATCAGTTTCCAAGTACAACCAAGAATATTGTGTTTTTACCGCAGGGTTGCCGTTTGAGTTTGCAACAACACACCCCGTATGTAATTGTTCCGGAATGCAATATTCAACATATCAGTCATATTTAACGCTGGCACATGCAAGTACAAATATGGTGGAGGCGTATATGTGGTGCGAAACTACACCAAGCGATGAATACCCTTGTTGGTTTAGTTTCAGCATTAAAGGCAGATGGAAGTGAGGGGTGCTTTAAATGGCTATTTTAAGAATCCGTGATGAGAACGGACAAGTCCACGAAATTGCGGCATTAAAGGGCGAAAAAGGTGCAGATGGCTATACCCCGCAAAAGGGTGTTGATTATTACACCGATGCGGAAAAAGAAGCCTTGATTGCCGAGCTCGGCGCACGCGACGTGGATCAAGAACTTAACGAGGAATCGTCGAATGCCGTTGCCAACAAGGTCGTGACAGTGGAACTGAACCGCTTGTGGGACGACATGAGCAACACCGCTTACGATTTCAATGTGCGAATAAACGCTAACGAGGAAAGACTTGACGGGATAACGACAAGGCTCAACGATGATATAGAGCCGAAACTTCTTGGTTTAGAAAACGGTGTCAATTATGCGAACGAACACATTGAACTTGTAGAGCAACAACTCGGCGATATCGAAACGGCGCTGGACGGCATTCTTGCGATTCAAGAAAGCCTTATCGGAGGTGACACGGAATGAGCGTTGCCGATAAACTCCAAGCAATAGCGGAGAACGAGAAAAAGGTGTTTGACGCGGGCAAAATTGCTCTTTTGAAAGCCAGCAACTATATGAACGCCGCCGCAAGCGGCAAGGTGATCACCGTAGGAGACGTATCACCGGTAGAACACGATGTGGCGGTAACGCTCTCGAGCGGGTCGGTGACGGATTTTTCGTCTGTCACCGTGAAACGGTACGGCAAGAATCTGCTGGACAACAACACCGATACAGTCAGTAGTATATCGTATACGGGTTCAAGCGGTAATATTGTGTCAAAATATTATGGGTATGCCGTTCCCTTGTCTGCCGGCACATACACCATTCACGCGGAGGGAGATCTTGCTGACGATTACGTGTATGGCGTGCTTAATACGGTTAGCGGTGAGTATATGCAGAATGTACAAACAGTGATCGGCGCAATTTTACGAACAGTTACATTTACAGCGAATGAGGACTGTATTTTGTACATTTACAACGCCGGTACGGGAAACATCAACATCGGCGAAACAAAGGGTATTTTGGCAAAGTACAATATACAATTAGAGATTGGTTCAAGTTCGACTCCTTTTGAGCCGTATGTTGAGCCGACAATACACGTCGCAAACGCAGACGGCACGGTTGAGGGTGTGAAAAGTCTTTCGCCGAGTATGACACTTGTCACCGATACGGACGGCGTGACGCTCGACTGCTCGTATTTGCGGGACATTGATACCTATATCGACAGCTTGATCGGAGGTGAATAAAATGGCAAGCAGAGTGTTGAAAACCGGTGAAAATCAAATCACCACCAAATTCAGCGCAGGACACAAGGCGGTTGACTTGGTAAAATACAAGTCGCAGCTTGATACGATCATCGCCCATTCCGACGGTAAGGTGGTGTTTTGCCAAACCGGCAAGAAAAACAATAAATTGGCGGTCGGCAACGCGAGTTACGGAAACTGCGTGAAGATCGATCACGGAAACGGATATGCGACCTTGTACGCACACCTTTCTCTTGTGTACGTCAAACTCGGACAGACCGTGAAAGCGGGTCAGGAGATCGGCACGATGGGCAATACCGGACGGAGCTTCGGCGCGCACCTGCACTTTGAGGTGCGCAAAGATAATGTGCGCATTGACCCCACGCCGTATCTGGAAGCCGATCTGCCGACGGCGGACGCCCCACATGCTGTATACCGTGCTTATGCGGGCAAATGGTGGTCGGAGATCACGGATTACAACGATGCGGACACCAAAGGTTATGCCGGTGTGCTGGGTAAAGCGATGACCTCGCTCATGGCAAAATCGTCGGTTGGGACACTGCGATATCGCGTGCATCTGCGCGACGGCAAGCGGTGGCTGAATTGGATCGAGGGATACGACGTAAGTGACAGCCGCAAGGGCTATGCCGGCAACATCGGGCAGGCGATCGACGCGGTACAGATGCAGCTCATCGACGCGGACGGGTACGAGATCCGCTACCGCGTTTCTTCCCTGGGTAACAACGGCTGGCACGGCTGGTGTGAGGGTGACGGCTATGCCGGTGTGTTCGGCGAGGCGGTCGACCGCATCCAGATGGCGATCGTGCGAAAGGAGAGTTGACCGTGGATGAACTGACAAAGATCGGCGAAAGCGTGAAATCGGCGCATCACCGCATCGATACGCTCGAGCAGGAGGTGCGGGACATTCACGCGCTGGCGGCGGAACTGCGCGAGACCAACAGCGATCTTCGGCACCTGCGCGAGGACGTCCGCGAGATCAAGTCGGATGTCAAGGCGGCGGCGTCCCGCCCTGCAAAACAATGGGATAAACTGATCGCCGCCCTCATCGCGGCGGCGGTCAGCGCGGTTTCCGCTATTTTAGTGAAATGAGGAATGAAAAATGAACCGTTTTAAATCGTGGGCACTGTGGGTGTCCATCGCGGCACTGGTTACGTTTTGCGTCAAGGAGTTCGCGGGACTGGATATCGGCAGCACCGTGGACGGTTTGCTCAACGTACTGTTGCCGGTGTTGTGCGGCTTCGGGATTGTGAATAACCCCACCGATCCGACAGGGTTGTGAGAAAAAGGAGGCGAATCGCCTCCTTTTTATTTATATATATTATATAGCAATTACTTGACAGTCATTTGGCCAAGTGGTACAATGATGTAGTGTATACTTAACGTTATTGCGTCCCGGAATTCAGAACGAACGAAAAAAGGATGATTTTTGATGGCAAACGATGTCTGCAATAATCGCAACATTCCGTTTTCTCCGCCGGATATTTCGGAACTCGAGATAGCCGAGGTGGTGGATACCCTGCGTTCCGGTTGGATCACCACCGGCCCGAAAGTGAAAAAATTAGAAAGCCTGCTTAGCTGTTATGTCGGTACAGCGAAATGTGTTTGCTTAAACTCCCAGACCGCGTGCGCGGAAATGACGTTGCGCGTGCTGGGGATCGGTGCGGGGGATGAGGTCATCACTTGTGCCTATACCTATACGGCGTCCGCTTCGGTTATTGACCACGTGGGCGCTCGTGTTGTGTTAGTGGACTGTCAGAAAGAGTCTTTGGAGATGGATTACGACGCGCTGGAAGCGGCGATTACCGAGCGTACCAAAGCGATCATCCCTGTCGATATTGCGGGTATTCCGTGTGATTATGACCGCATTTTTGAGATTGTTCACCGCAAGAAAGCCTTGTTCAGACCGAACACCGACATTCAAAAAGCGATGGGCAGAATTGCCGTGGTGTGCGATGCCGCCCACGCGCTTGGTGCCGAGCGGCACGGCAAAAAGGTCGGAGCGATTGCGGATTTCACGAATTTCAGTTTCCACGCGGTCAAGAACTTCACCACCGCCGAGGGCGGCGCGTGTACCTGGCGCACCATTGACGGTGTAAATGACGACGACATTTACAAGCAATTCCAGCTGCTCAGTTTGCACGGACAGAGCAAGGACGCGCTCGCAAAGACCCAGCTCGGCGCGTGGGAGTACGACATTGTCGGCCCGTGGTTCAAATGCAACATGACGGACATTATGGGTGCTATAGGCCTCGGTCAGTTTAAGCGGTATCCCGCAATGCTTGCCCGCCGCCGCGAGATCATCGAAGCCTACGACGCGGCATTAAAACCGCTCGGCGTAGAGACCCTGCCGCATTATACCGACGACTATACCTCGTCGGGGCATTTGTACTTAACGCGCATCCCAAACACTACGCCCGACGAGCGGCAAGAGATCATCGTGAAAATGGCAGAGCGGGGGATCGCCTGCAACGTGCATTATAAACCGCTCCCGATGCACACCGCATACAAAAACTTAGGGTTCAATATTGCCGATTACCCGAACGCGTACGCGATGTTTGCAAACGAAATCACGTTGCCGTTACATACCTGCCTTTCGGACGACGACGTTACGTATATTGTAGACAACTACTGCGAGATTTTGAAAGATTACATAAAAGTGAGTTGAGAAACTTGTATAGACGCTTTTTCAAACGATTGATCGATATTCTTGTCAGCCTGATCGCTCTGCCGTTCGTGCTGCTCGAGATCTTGGTGCTGGCACCGATCATCTATCTGACCGACAAAGGGCCGGTGTTCTACAACGCCACCCGCCGCGGTCGGAACGGCAAGAACTTTACGATGTACAAACTGCGGTCGATGTACGTTAACGCGCCCGACATCCGCAACGCAGACGGCTCGACTTTCAACAGTGAGAAGGATTCCCGCGTGACCGGGATCGGCCGCATTATGCGGAAACTGTCCTTGGATGAATTTCCGCAGTTCTTAAACGTCCTCAAAGGGGATATGAGCCTGATCGGTCCCCGCCCGACGCTCGCGACCGTGCCGTATGAGGAGTTGTCCGACGACCGCAAAAAGCGCTTGGAAGTGCGCCCCGGTGTGACGGGTTACGCGCAAGCGTACTATCGCAACTCCATCGGGCAGGAAGAAAAGTTCCGCTACGACTGTGAGTATGTCGATCGGGTATCGTTCGTCTTTGACATTAAGATTTTGTTTATGACCGTGTACAGCGTTTTGGCGAGCAAGAATATCAACACCCATACCGAACCTGCCGTGCCCGCCGCGTCTGCCGCTGAGGAAGCGAAGGTCGGCGAATGAAGAAACTGCTGATTATCGGCGCCTCGATTTTGCAGGTGCCTGCCATCAAGAAGGCGAAGGAACTCGGGTACTATGTCGGTGTCATTGACTATAACCCGAGTGCTGTGGGCATCCCGCTTGCCGATGAATTTTTTGAGGTGAGCACCATCGATATTGACGGCGTTGCCGAAACCGCGAAGCGATTTGCACCCGACGGTATCATGACGCTTGCCACCGATATGCCGATGCGTTCCATCGCCAAGGCCGCTAAAGCTTGCGGATTGCCCGGCGTTACGATGGATTGTGCGATCAAAGCCACCGATAAAGGGGAAATGATCAAAGCGTTTGAGGCGGCGGGAGTAGCCCATCCGTGGTATCACATTGCGCACACGGACGAGGAGTTTGTAAAAGCCACCGAAACCGCGTCGTTTCCGTGTATCATGAAACCGCTGGATAACGCGGGGTCGCGCGGGGTGGTGCTGTGCCACAGCAAAGACGAACTGCTTTCACAGTACGACTATTCCCGACACGAATCGCGCGGCGCGGGGGTTATCATCGAGGAATATATGGTCGG
This sequence comes from uncultured Eubacteriales bacterium, assembly GCA_964450615.1. GTDB lineage: Bacteria > Bacillota > Clostridia > Oscillospirales > Acutalibacteraceae > RGIG3009. The sequence continues at coordinate 11,271 of CAYVDQ010000012.1, forward strand.
TCCCGAGGTCAGCGTGGAGATCATCGTGCAAGGCGGTGTGCCGCACATCCTGCAGGTGACTGATAAGCTGACCACCGGTGCGCCGCACTTTGTGGAAATGGGGCATTCACAGCCCAGCCGGTTAGCGGCAGAGGATCTGGAAAACATCCGCGATTTAGCGGGGCGCGCCGCCTTGGCGGTGGGGATCGAGAACGGTCCCGCCCACGCGGAGATCATGCTGACAAAAGACGGTCCCAAAATGGTGGAGATCGGTGCGCGCATGGGCGGGGACTGCATCACCACGCATCTGGTGCCGCTGTCTACGGGTGTGGATATGATCCGTGCCACCATCGAGATCGCGTGCGGTGAAACGCCTGACCTTACCCCCAAATGGGACAAGGGTGCGGCGATCCGGTACTTTGACGTGCCGTGCGGTGTCATTACCGCGATCGACGGTGTGGAAGATGCCAAACGCATCGACGGCGTCAAAGAGATTCAGTTCACCAAAACGGTGGGGGCGCAAGCCTGCGAGATCGGCAGCAGTACCGACCGTGTGGGATTTGTGATCGCACAATGCGACACCGCCGAGGCTGCCGTTGCCACATGCGAACAAGCGCTTCAAACGGCACAGATTACGATTGCATAAAGGAGTTGATCGTATGAGCGTTCAGGGAAAACGGTTGTTGGTGCTGGGTGGCACCTCGGCATCGTTGGATATTGTCAAAAACGCGAAACAGATGGGCGTCTATACCATCGCCACCGACGACCAACCGACCGGTGTCGCCAAGGAATTGGCGGACGAAGCGGCGTTTGTCAGTACGACGGATTTTGAGGGGTTGTCGGCACTCATCCGCGACAAGCACGTCGACGGAGTGTTCTGCGGTCCGAGCGAGTTTAATCTGCGCAACCTGTTTATCCTGTGCGAGCGGGAAGGGTTGCCGTGCTATACCAATACCGAGATCTGGAACCGTTGCGCGAACAAAGACGAGTTCAAGGACTACTGCCGCGAGTACGGCGTGGATACCCCCGAACAGTACGACTTGTCGGCGGCGCTTACCGAGCAGGAACTCGACGCGCTCGACTATCCCGTGATCATAAAACCGGTGGACGGTTGCTCGTCAAAGGGCATTTCGGTCTGCCGTAACAAAGAGGACGTGCGCCGTGCCTATCAAGTGGCGATGGATGCCTCTACCTGCAAGCGCATCGTCTGTGAAAAATACATTGAAAACAACGGCGCCCTGTTCGGTGTGCGGTATTTATTGCGTGACGGCGAGGCGGTTCCGTATTTCATCATGGATACCTACGTGACCGATCCCACCGGCGAAACCACCCCGATCAGCGCATTTACGTTTGCGCCGTCCAAGTACGCTGCGTACTATATGGAGCACATGGACCAAAACGTGCGGCGCATGTTAAAGGGAATGGGACTGAAAAACGGCGTGGCGTTTTTCCAAAGCTTGCCGTATAACGGTAAGATCTATTTCCACGAGATGGGCTACCGTCTGTCGGGCGGTATGCTGTTCAAACTGACCGAGCCGATGGTCGGTATCAACGATATGAAACTGATGATCCGCTACGCGCTCGGCGAGCCGATGTATACCGACGACGAAGTGCGGGACATCGATCTTACGAATATGAAAGGCATCGGCGCGCAACTGATGTTGCCCGTGAACGCGGGTACTATTGCGAAGGTCGAGGGACTCTCCGAAATGCTGAGCTTGCCGTGCGTGACGGATTTCATTCAGTATCACTACGAAGGCGATACCGTGAAACCCGAATACCTCGGCACATTGTCACAGCATTTCGGACGGTTATCGTTGCTTGCCGAAACCGAAGACGAGATCTTGGACGCCGTGCAATTTATCAACCGCACCTTGCATATCACCGATACCGATGGCAACGAGATGTACCAAATGCGGTTTGACGTCAAAAGGATCGAAACGGTATGAAGATTTTAAAATTATCGCCGTACTATGCACCGGAACGCATTTCCAGTTCGCATTTGTCGGCGGATTTGGAAGAGGCGTATCAGGACGCGGGATTTATTACCGAGATCTATTGTCCCACGCCGACACGCGGTATCACCGATGAAGAATATCGGCGGTATAAGACGGTCAAATACGAGGAAGCACGGGACGGTAAGGTGCAGATCCACCGTTTTTCCATGTTCCGTGAAGGGCGCAACCCCCTTCTTCGTGCGGTGCGGTACGTGCTGGTGCACGTTGCACAATATTGGAAAGGGTCCCACGCACAAGAGATCGACGTGATCATGGGTGCCAGTACCCCGCCGACGCAGGGCGTGTTGTGCGGACTCGTCAAAAACCGCTTGTCCAAGACATACGGACGAAAAGTCCCGTTCATCTATAATCTGCAGGACGTATTTCCCGATTCACTGGTCACGGCGGGTCTTGCCAAAAAGGACGGCCTTTTGTGGAAGATCGGGCGCAAGATTGAAAATTACACCTACCGCGCCGCCGATGCGATCATCGTGATCGGTGACGACATCAAGCGCAACGTTATGGAAAAAGGTGTGCCGGAGGAGAAAATCCACGTCATCCCGAACTGGATCGACACCGAAACCGTTAAACCCGTTGCGTTTGCGGATAACGCGCTCGCGGGCGAACTGGGCGTTGAGGACGGCAAATTCCGCGTGGTATATGCGGGCAATTTGGGGTTGATGCAGGGTGTGGACACCTTGATCGCGGCCGCCGAGTTGCTGAAAGACGACGACACGGTGGAATTCCTCATTTTCGGTAAAGGTGCGGCAGAAGATAAACTCAAAGCACAAGCCGCCGATTTGCCGAACGTGCGGTTTTTGCCCTTGCAACCTGCCGAGCGGGTCAGTGAGGTGTACTCACTCGGGGATTGTTGCGCCGTGCTGTGCAAAAAGGGGACAGGCGGTGCCGGTGTTCCCAGCAAGACCTGGACGATCATGGCGTGCGGCAGACCGCTGCTCGTATCGTTTGACGAGGGTGAGCTGTGCGAAACCGTGCAAAAAGCCGAAGCAGGGCTTTGTTCAGGGGCAGAAGATGCCGAAACCTTGCGTGACAACATCAAGGCATTACAAGCGGATGCCGCCAAATACGGCGACAACGCCCGCGCGTATGCGGTCGAGTATGCGGACAAGGTACAAGCCGTGAAGAAGTATGTAGACTTGATCCGCGAAAGCGTAAAATAAACAAAAAGGAGGTCGTGCGCAAATGAAGGTACTCTTGTTGTCGGTGCAGTCTGCCGTGTCCAAAGGCGGCATTGCCACGTGGACCGAGCGGTATCTGGATGCGTGCGACCAAGCGGGAATCACGTGCACACTCGTCAACACGGCGGCGGTTGGCAAAATTGCCACGCAGGCGACGAGCAAGCGGAATGTGTGGGACGAACTGCGCCGCACGGTACGCATGCACCGCGATCTCTCTCAGGCACTTAAAGCCGACACGTATGACGTCGCGCATGTGAATACCAACATTGGTTTCTTCGGCATCATTCGCGATTATGGATTGGCAAAGCGTATTATGAAACGCGGCATTCCGATCGTGTTGCATTTTCATTGTGACGTGCCGTTCTGGATGCGCCGTTCGATTATCAAGAAATACGTGGGGCGGATTTTAGCGCTGACTTCGGTGCGGTTTGTGCTGTGCGAAAACAGTGCCCGCTATCTCAAAGACGCTTTTGGGGTCGACAGCGTGAAAGTCCCCAATTTTGTGGACGATGCGCTGGTGATCGATAAGAAAGACGTTCGCAAAACGCTCGAATCGGTTTGCTTTGTCGGTCGAATTTCGTACACCAAAGGCGCCAGAGAATTATACGAAGCGGCACGCCGCCATCCCGACGTGCGATTTGATCTGGTCGGAGAACTCAGCGGACAAATGGCAGAGGAAGCCCCGCCCGACAACGTACGGTTTTTAGGGTTATTGCCGCACGATGAGGTTGTCGCTGTGTTGGATGCGGCGGATGCGTTTGTGTTCCCGACGTACAGCGAAGGGTTTTCCCTGGCACTCGCGGAAGCGATGGCAAGAGGACTGCCGTGTGTGGTCACCGACGTCGGCGCCAATGCCGATATGGTTGAAGGCAAAGGCGGGATCGTCGTTTCCGCGCGGGATGCCGAGGCGTTCTCGGCGGCGATAGATGCCATCAAGGACACCGACGTACGCCGTCGGATGTCGGAATGGAATATACGGAAAGTAAACGAGCAGTATTTGACCGCAACGCTGATGCAGCGGTTCGCAGACGAATACCGCAAAACGATGGGGTGAAACGAGTGTCTGTGTGGTTGACGTATTAAAAAGTGACCGGCAAACTGTGGCAGGTCTTATTTGCGCCCGGCGTTCGCCGTGCGTTCGGATCGTGCGGTGAGCAGGTCACGTTTGCAAAAAGTTGTTCGATTTCGGGTGTACACAACCTGCACGTCGGGAACCATGTGTCACTTAGCAGTGCCACGATTTTATGTACGCGTGCGAAACTCATCATCGGAGACGACGTGATGTTCGGCCCGCACGTGGCGGTTGTGACGGGCGATCACCGCATTGATATACCGGATCGTCCGATGATTTCGATAAAAGACAGCGAAAAGCTCCCCGAAAACGACCAGGATGTTGTAATTGAAAACGACGTGTGGATCGGTGCGAATGCCACGATCTTAAAGGGCGTGACCATCGGCACCGGCAGTGTGATCTGCGCAGGCGCGGTGGTGACCAAGGACGTCCCGCCGTATTCCATCGTCGGCGGTGTTCCGGCTAAACTCATAAAAAAGCGTTTTGAATAAACGTTCGCGATAA
>CAYVDQ010000013.1:0-15532 GCA_964450615.1 uncultured Eubacteriales bacterium
ACCTTGGAAAGTTATTGTGCATTTTACCCAAAAAACAACTCTCTATTTTTCTCATGTCTTCAGTATAGCAGAATTATGGCTGTAAATACGGTCGAAAAAAATCACCATGATCAAAATCAGGGTGATAATAGTTCACATAAGACCAAAACTGATCTGCAAGGCATGATCAATGCGTGTCATGGCCGTATCGTCGAGGCGCCCCATATGTTCACGCAGGCGTTTCTTATCAATGGTACGGATTTGCTCAAGCAGCACAACGGAATCCCGCGTCAACCCGCTCCCCTCCGTATTGACCTGAATATGCGTCGGCAAACGCGCCTTATCCTTTTGACTGGTGATGGCGGCGGCGATCACAGTGGGACTGTGGCGGTTGCCCACGTCGTTCTGAACGATGAGAACGGGGCGTGTCCCCCCTTGCTCCGAACCGATAACCGGACTGAGATCGGCATAGTAAATATCTCCACGGCGAATGTTCATCATCGTGTCTTCCCTCCTTTTTTCTCTTCCGAAAATAGTTTGTCCTTAAATTCGGTCTCTTAATCATTGTATGCTCGTCCAATGGATTTGACATAAAAGAGACACGACGCACATACGATGCAAAAAGGGGGCGAAGAGAATGGCGATTGCCGATGATATTTACGCACGGTGTCGGGTATGCACCGACAAGGCCGCGACGATATTAACCGATATAATCAACGGCAGCAAGCTCGAACCAATGGCGGTGCAGGCGCGCCGCACGGCAGCCGATATTGCGGGCGATACGGCATACGCTTTGCTCTGCCATGCCTTCATCACGCCAATCGATCGCGAAGATCTGTGGTTACTGCGAGAGAGTGCCGAGCGCGTTTGGTGCGCGGCAGAGGATACAGCCATGCTGCTGTATCACTGCGGGCGACTGTTGCCCGCTGCGTGCGAGCCCGTCATTCAAGCGGTAGCCGCGTGCTGTACAGCAGCAGGACTGGTCATCGAGGTGTTTCCCGATCCGGACAGCACCGCACAGCAGATGCGTGTGCTGCGTGAAGCACAGCGCACCTGCCATATCACCATGCGCAACTGTTTTGCCGACGTCACCGTACGGCGCATCTGCGAGGGTGCGTACCGTGTGATCACGGCGTGTGAGCAACTGATCGCCGTTTTGCGCTATGCCGCGATGAAAAACGGATAAAAAAGCAGCCTTTCCCAAAGGAAAGGCTGCTTTGTCGTATCAGGACTTTTTCTTGCGAATACGGAAGCTGAGCAGTATCACCAGCTGAGACGGCACCCACAAAAAGATCAGCGACCATAGATCTTTAACGTAGGGTGACAACAAAAAGTAAACCAGACCGAAAAGAGACGTGACCAATAAGGATACGGTCAGCAAATGGTAGCGTTCTTTGCGCCAGACACTATTGAGCACCAATAGAGTGATTAACGATACCGGCACGGCAGACAGAAACACCAGCCAAATCTGTTTACCAAGCGTCCAGTACAGGATCAAAAATAACAGAATCGCCAGCGTCCAAATACCTACCAAACAAACACCGGTAATCATGGACGGGCTGTACCGAATCTTGGCAGTTTTGCCGTCCCAGGCATCGTGGGAAGTAAGCAACCAGTCCACCGTGACACCGAAATGATCGGCGATCGCCTTGGCAACCGTCAAATCCGGCATCCCATCAGCGCGTTCCCACTTGGAAACCGATTTATCCGAGTAATTGAGCAGTTCCGCAAGCTGTGCTTGCGTCATGCCGGCATCGGTACGCAAGCGGATCAGGTTACCCGCAAATACATCTTTAATCTCTTCCAAGATCAGGTTCTCCTTTCTTCCAACCGCATGACTTCTTCCACAATCGCTCCGGCAACGTCCACACCGGTGCAAGCGGTGATACCCGCCATCTGAGCATTGGAATTAACCTCACAAACCAATCCGCTCCTCAGCAAATCAACACCGCCGAACCGCAACCCCAACAGGCGGCAACAACACACCGCCAGCGTCTCTTCGTCCGGTGTGGGAGTATACGCAAGCGCCCCACCGCCGTGTGCGATATTTGCGCGAAAATCCGAGGGGTTCACCCGTTTCATAGCGGCGACGACGCGATCACCGACCACATACAAACGCTTGTCCTCTCCTGCCGCATCACGGATAAATTCCTGTAACAAGAACGGGCGGTGACGCATCCCGTACGCAAGCGCGTGCAGTTGCTCGCGCGTTTTTGCAAGATAGACCTGCTCACCAAGTGACCCAAAGCACTCCTTAACCACTAACGGAAACCCAAGTTTGCTCTCCGCGGTAGTTAAAAACGGTTCGATCGGTTCGGCAACCTCAACGTAGGTCATCGGAGCAAGCAGTGTTTTCGGCATGGGGATACCGTGCTCCGCCAGCACGCGATGCGTCTCACTTTTATCGTCGCACAACGCAACGGCGGCGGCGGAATTGTATACCGAAACACCGGCGGACTCCAAGGCGCGCGCTAAACGCGTATCCTTGTCCCAAAACAACACCGCGTCACCCGCATGGACAGGGTCCACCGATACCGCGGGGGAAAGGGTGACGGTACACTCTGTATTTTTAAGAACGCGCGCGGTCACGCCCGCTTTCAAAAGCGCGGCTTCCAGCCGTCGAACCGGATCGGGCGGAACCTCGTTCCAAAAGCCGTTATAAATCACAAAATAGGTTTTCATGTAAAGCTATGCTCCATTGTTAACACAACAAACAATCGCGGATCCACCACCTGCAAGCGCCGCTCAATTTCTGCCTGCAAATCGGTCTTTTGATACTTAAACGGAACAACCACGTCGAAGATCACGTTAATACGCCGCTCACCGCGCACCAAACGAAAATCATGAAGGCTCAAAGCGGGATCAATGTCTCCCAAAATAGTCTCGGTCAAGACCCGCAGCTCGCGCACTTGCTCATCCTGCGTATCCACCGGATCCATGTGAATACACGCCGTGATATTGAGTTCCCGAACCAAGCGGCGCTCCACGGCATCGATCAGCTCATGACTGTGCAAAATATCGCCGTGCGCCGGCACTTCCGCATGTAACGACACGATACAGCGGCCGGGACCGTAATTGTGCACGATGAGATCGTGAATACCAACAATTCCCTCGTTCTCCAGTACAATACGGCGAATCTGCTCCACAAGTTCCGGATCCGGTGCCTCACCGAGCAGCGGGGACAGCGTTTCTTTCAGCACCGAGAAACCGGACCAAATAACAAACAGCGAAACCGCTGCACCAACGTAACCGTCGATGGGAAGATCGGTAAAACAAGTGAACACCGAAGAAACCAGTACCACCACGGTACAGATCACGTCATTGCGGCTGTCCGTTGCAGCAGCCATCAAGGTGCTCGAACGGATGCGGTCACCAATCTGGCAATTAAACCGTGCCATCCACAGTTTCACAAGGATGGATGCCGCTAAGATCACCGCCGTCACCCACGAAAACGCAGACGGAGACGGCTGCAAAATCTTTTCAACGGCACTTTTCGCAAGTTCAATACCGGCAAGCATAATGAGTGCCGCCACGCTCAGCGCCGACAGATATTCGATTCTCCCGTGACCGAAAGGGTGCTCCTCGTCCGGCGGCGAACCCGCCAAGCGGAAACCAACCAACGTCACCACAGAAGAACCGGCATCCGACAGGTTGTTGAACGCATCGGCAATAATGGCAACACTGCCGGAGAAAGCGCCGGCAAGCAGCTTAAACAAAAACAAGAGGACGTTCGCCGCAAGACCGGCAATACCCGCCAGCTTACCGTAGGCATTACGGACCGACGGCGCAGCGATATTTTCATGATCGCGAACAAAACGGCGGATCAACGCTTTGGTAAGCACTTAAAGTCCTCCCCTCCCGCGAGATCGCGACCGATAATCCTGCCGATAGCGTCAAACACAAAGCGAAAATATCCCGCTCCGTAATGATGGAATTGGCGGCGGCGCAGCATCTCGGCCAACTGCGCAACCGTAACCCAGCGCGCTTGCGACACCTCCTCACGCTGCAGGCGCATGTCCGGTACCGCAATATCACGGCGGACCAGCCACACGTCACACAGCGAGTTGCGACGCACCAACCGCCCCAAAAACTCAAATTCCGTTTCCGGCAGCTGAACGCCCAACTCCTCGCCCAGTTCACGCCGCGCCGCATCCGAACTCTCCTCACCGGCAATGACCGAACCACTGGTAACCGCCCAGATGTTCGGCATCAGCTTGCGGTGTTTGGAACGGCGCTGAATCAACACGCGATCAACGGAGTTGACGATCCAAATATGTACCACTTTGTGGTATTCACCCGCGTGCAGACGTTCACCGCGTCGGATCGTACGACCGAGCGGTGCACCGTTGCGGTCGAACAAATCCCAGTGTTCCATGTATCATCAACTCCTTTCCACACAACATCACCTTATATTTTACATTCTTTTGGCATAAATGTCCACCTTTTTTTGTTGACACGGCAACATACTTTGCGTACAATGGTAAGTACGCTAAGAGAAAGTGAGGTGTGCCGCCGTGGAAAACGTGCGCTTAGATACGTTGGTACGAGAGCAGTTCGGCGTATCACCGGAAGAGGCAACCGGCCTTATCATGGCGGGACGCATCTGGATCGGTCACGTGCCGATGGACAAGCCCGGCACGACCGTGTCGGCAGATACGGTGCTCACGCTCATTGAAAAGCCAAAAAAATATGCCAGTCGCTCGGGATATAAACTCGCAAAGGCCTTGCAAGTATTCTCTCCCGACGTTACGGACAAGGTTGTCTGCGACATCGGTGCCAGCAACGGCGGGTTCACGGATTGTCTGCTGCAAAACGGCGCGCGGCACGTGTATTCTGTCGACGTGGCATACGGCATCCTCGCCTGGGAACTGCGCAACGACGAACGCGTCACCGTATTGGAACGCACCAATGCCCGCAACCTGACCGCCGAACAGCTCGGCTCGGTGTGCGATCTTGTCACCGCCGACGTTTCCTTTATTTCACTGACCAAAATATTTCCGGCCATGCGGCGGGTGCTGATTCCGGAGGGTGTTGTCATCACACTCATCAAACCGCAATTTGAAGCGGAGCGCCGTCAGCTTGGCAAAAACGGCGTACTGAAAGATCCCGCCGACCTGCCGCCGCTCTTGTGCCGTTTGTTTGATGCGGCAGCGGAAAACGGTCTGTATGTCAAAGACTTAACCGTATCCCCCATTCACGGCACAAACGGAAACGTGGAATATTTAGCGTACTTTGAAAGTGACGCACCGCTTTTAAGCGAACAGCGGCAACAACTGATCGAGAAAGCACTGGCCCAAACGCCGGATGATTGAGGTGACTTATGAAACGAGTGTTATGTTTAACGGCAGCGCTGTGTGTACTGCTAACAGGATGTATCGGCGATGCGACACCCCCCATCACGTCATCCACGACCGATACCACAACCGTATCCACAACAACCACAACAACGGAAGCCACCACGACCACCGCGAGTGGCACGATCGGTGGAGGCTTGAGTGTGGTCACCACCCAGCCGAACAATCCGGACGGTTTTGCCTTAACCGACGAGCAGATCGCCTCCCTTGATGCACTGATTGCCTCGTACGAAGGCGCGGTGGCAGTCGGGTATTATGACATCACCTCCGGATACCAATATACCTATAACGGCGAACAGAGCTTCGTCGCCGCCAGTGTTATGAAAGCGCCCTTTTGCCGCTACGTACTGGGTATGGCAGAACAAAACGGATTGGATCTGTCAAGCTGTGAAATGACTTACACCGAGGACATGCTCCTCAGCGGCACGGGCAGTATTAAGGACGCCGAATTCGGAACGGTATATACGCACGAGGAACTGGTCAAGCTCGCCATCCGCAAAAGCGATAACATTGCCTTCAAAATGCTGCGGATGGCCTATTCTATAGAGGGCTTTAAGCAGTATGCGCAATCCATCGGGATCACGGACATTGCCGGCATCAAAAACGTCAGCAGCAGCAACATCACCGCCGTAAACGCCATCACCTATATGAAGGATATCTACTCTTACATCACCGGTGACACATTGCACGGTAAAACGCTGGAAACGCACATGCTTAACACCACCTATCCGCTGATCCGTTCCAAGTATCCGGTCGTGCGTAAACACGGATGGATGAAAGGTGCCTATCACGATATGGCGATCATCAAAGCCCCCCGCCCGTACATACTGGTCATCCTGTCAGATCACAGCAAAGGCTCCGACGAAGACAAGGAAATGTTCCGCACGATCTCCGAGGCTGTGGAAGCCGTATCAGGAAACTAGATACATAAGAACGCACCGCAGGACGTCCGTCCTGCGGTGCGTTCTTATTTCATAATGCTTCGATAAGTTCCATTGCACAGCGAATGCCGTCAACGGCGGCAGAGGTAATCCCGCCGGCATAACCGGCGCCCTCTCCGCACGGATAAAGTCCGCGCACAACAGACTGGCAAGTATCGTCGCGCGTGATTCTGACAGGAGAAGAACTGCGCGCCTCCACCCCCGTGAGTACTGCATCATAACGATCAAAGCCGGCGATCTGCCTTCCAAAACGCGGCAACGCCTGTTTTAAGGCGGCAGATACAAACGGCGGCAAACATCCGCGCAGATCACATAAGGTCGTCCCCGGTTGATAGGAAGGCTGCACCTCCCCGAGTGCCGTACCGGCGGTATCTGCCAAAAAATCACCGATCAGTTGAATCGGGGCACGGTAATCCCCGCCGCCAAGCACAAAGGCCGCTTGTTCCATCTGCCGTTGCAACGAAACACCCGCCAGCGGAGACTCGCCCGGCAGATCGTCCGGGGTAACGTTCACGAGCAACGCACTGTTGGAGTTTTCCGCATCGCGCGCAAATTCACTCATGCCGTTGACACACACGCCGCCCTCCTCCGATGCGGCAGCGATCACCACTCCGCCGGGACACATGCAAAACGAATACACGCTCCTGCCGTTTTCCAAATGGCAAGCAAGCTTATAATCCGCCGCTCCGAGCGCCGGATGATCGGCAAAACCGCCGTATTGACTGCGATCAATCATGCGGCGCGGATGTTCGATACGAACACCCACCGCGAACGGCTTTTTCTCCATCGCGATACCGCGGCCCTGCAGCATCGCAAACGTATCCCGCGCACTGTGACCAATGGCAAGGATCAACTGCGTGCAGGCAATCTCCTCGCACTCGTTGACGGTAATACCGCACAATGTCCCATTTTCAATATGAAGATCGGTAACCGTAGCCCCAAAGCGCACCTCGCCGCCAAGCGCCACAATACGCTCCCGCAGGCCGCGTACCGCCACACACAACTTATCGGTGCCCACGTGGGGCTTCGCTTGCCACAGTATTTCCGCCGGCGCACCGGCCAAAACCAATTCTTCCAGCACGTAACGGATACGCGGATCTTTAATGCCGGTATTCAGCTTGCCGTCGGAAAACGTACCGGCACCGCCTTCGCCGAATTGAACGTTGGAATGGGGATCCAAGGCACCGGTACGGCGAAACAAATCCACCGTCTCGCGACGTTTTTCCACCGATTCACCGCGTTCGAGCACGAGCGGCTCCAAGCCGGCGCGCGCTAAAATCAAAGCGGCAAACAACCCCGCCGGGCCGCTTCCCACCACCACGGGACGGTAGGACGTCTTCGGCACACTCGGAACGTCCAGCACCGTTGGCATCAGCGGCAACACCTCTGGCAACCTCAGATACGCCGCCTCATCCGGGGCGACGCTGACCGCCGCCGTAATTTGAAACGTAATCGCATCCTTGCGGCGCGCATCCACCGAGCGCTTGTATAAACGGCAGTCCGTAATCTTCTCTGCCGCGATTTTTAATTTTCGGGCAACGGCACGGCGCAAATCCTCGTCCGTGTACGACAGCGGCAATTTGATACCGCCCACCTTCATCATTGGCTCACCGCCCGTGCCGCCGCGTAGGCAGATGCCCACGCCCAGTGCAGATTGTATCCGCCGCAATCGCCGTCCACGTCCAGCAATTCTCCAACCAAATACAGATGCGGAACCAGACGGGACTGCAGGGTAATGGGATCCACGTCGCGAGTATCAATCCCACCGGCGGTCACCTGCGCACCGCCAAAGCCCTGCGTTCCGATCACCTTGACCGTAAACCGTTTGATAACTGCTGCCAAACGGCGATAATCCGTTACGGCGTCACCAAGCGACAAACCCACCGCGCGGCACACCGTCTGCCCGATCCGCTTGTGTAATAATCCCGTCAAAAAATCCTCCGCCGTGCGGGCAGGGCGGGAGGCAAGCTGAGCTATCAGCGCTTCCTCCGACAAAGCGGGAAGCAGGTCAATAACCGCTTCCATTGTGCCGTTCTTGCGGCGCTCCCAATCACCGACCGCACGCGAGATCTGCATCACAGCCGGACCGGAAATGCCATATTCGGTAAACAATAGCTCGTCGGTGTGTCGGCATAGCGGCTTTCCATCCAATACGAACGTAACCGTCGCATCGGTACGAAGTCCTTTCATCGCTTTGATAAACGTCGTATCGGCTTTCACCTGCACGATTGACGGAAACAGCGGTGTCTTACGATGACCGAGCGCGGTTGCCAGTGCATATCCCTCCGCCGAGCCGCCGAGCGCAGGTGAAGCGGCACCGCCGGTTGCTAAAATCACGCGCTTCGCATACAGCGTCTCGTTTGCGGTAGCAACGGCAAACCCGCCGTTTTCACAGCGAATAGCGGTCACCGCCGCATCGCACTGCTCGGTTACGCCTAACGCTTTTAATTCCAATCGAAGGCAATCCAGCACAGCGGCGGCCTGCTCACACAACGGGTATTCTCTTCCCTCTTCGCGCGAGGAGCAAACCACACCAAGCGAAGAGAAAAAGTCAATACACGCCTGTGGTGGGAAAGCTTCCAACACGGGTGCCGTAAAAGATGCATCCGCACCGTGATAGTGCGACACGTCGGCACGGCAGTTGGTGATATTACAGGTTCCGTTACCGGTAGCCAACAACTTTTTACCGACACGCGGTGCTTTTTCCAATAGGATCACCTGCTCGCCGCCGATCCTGCGCGCACAAAACACCGCAGCCGCGAGTCCACTCGCGCCACCTCCGACAATCAGCGTATGCCACTGTTTTGCCATGTTTCCCACCTCATTTCTCCAAGCGATATCTCACTCTTCCTTAGTATATCGGTTTTTATCCTCGCCGTCAAGATTTGGTACGTCACTAAAATTTTGTTCCCATTATCAATATAATGCGCCTTTTCCGGCATACACTATTCAGGATGGGAGGCTAAAAGCATGATCTATACCAACGAATTATTTGATCTGTCCAAAAGCATCGCGGGCAGATGCCTGTCGGGATACCAACACCCGTGGGAAGCCTTACCGCATATCGGCGAGCATATCCTGCAGTTGGCAAAAACCCTACCGGATGAACTGTTTGAACAACGAGGCGAAAATGTTTGGATCGCCAAGTCGGCGAAAGTCTATCCAAGCACCACAATTCTCAGCCCGTGTATCATTGACGAAGCCGCCGAAGTGCGACCCGGCGCTTTTATCCGCGGGAACGTGTTAGTCGGCAAGCACGCGGTAGTCGGCAATTCCACCGAACTTAAAAACGTCATTTTGTTTGACGGCGTGCAAGTTCCGCATTACAACTATGTCGGCGATTCTATTTTAGGTTACCGCGCACACATGGGCGCAGGGGCAATCACCTCAAACATCAAGAGTGATAAGTCGCTCGTGGTCATCCGAAGCGGTGACGAGCGCGCCGAAACGGGACTTAAAAAATGCGGAGCAATGCTTGGCGACTACGTAGAAGTCGGCTGTAACAGCGTGTTGAATCCCGGCACGGTGATCGGCAAGGCATCGCAGATATACCCGCTTTCTTCCGTACGCGGTGTGATTCCTGCAGGACACATTTATAAACACGCACGGGAGATCGTGCAGAAACGGAGCGAATAAAATGGGACGATTATTCGGGACGGACGGCGTTCGCGGTATCGCGAACACCGAACTGACTTGTGAACTGGCATACGGCATCGGAAAAGCGGCGGCGCTGGTACTCGCAAAAGACGGACGCAGACAACCGGTATTTCTCATCGGATCGGACACGCGCGCTTCTTCGGATATGCTGGATGCCGCGCTGACTGCGGGACTGTGCGCCGTCGGCGCCGACGTGATCCGGCTCGGTGTGATCCCCACCCCCGCCGTCGCATTTTTGGTCGGCAAATACAAGGCGGATGCAGGCATTATGATCTCCGCGTCACACAACCCCGCCGAATACAACGGCATCAAGCTCTTCTCGGGCGACGGATATAAATTGCCCGATGCCTTAGAAGAAGAGATCGAGCAGATCGTGCTGGACAGCAATGCGGTCTTCCCCGTCCCGATCGGCGGCGACGTCGGTCGGGTAACGGTGGCAAACAACGCGGCAAAAGATTACATCGACCACCTCAAAAGCACCGTGCTGTACGCACCCGACGGCTTGCATATTGCAGTCGACTGCGCCAACGGTGCGGCGTCCGTCACCGCCGAGCGCTTATTCCGCGAACTGCGTACCGATGCGCATATCCTGCATCACACACCGGACGGCATCAACATCAACCGCGATTGCGGTTCCACCCATTTGGAAACGTTATCGAGATATGTCGTCGAAAACGGCTTAGACCTCGGCATCGCCTTCGACGGCGATGCCGATCGTTGCCTATGCGTGGATGAAAACGGCAATGAAGTCGACGGCGACCAGATCATGGCGATCTGCGCCGTGGACATGAAAGAGCGCGGCAAGCTGGCGGGTGATACCGTTGTCGGCACCATCATGACGAATTTCGGATTCACCAAATTCTGCAAGGATAACGACCTGCAGTTTATCGCCACCAAGGTCGGTGACCGCTATGTGTTAGAAGAATTGTTACTCGGTGATTTCTCATTTGGGGGTGAGCAGTCGGGACACGTTATTTTCCGCGATTTTGCCACCACCGGTGACGGACAGCTGACCGCGATCCAGTTGTTATCCTATCTTAAGCGGAGCGGTGCAAAGCTCTCGGAACTCGCCGCCATCATGACCAAGTACCCGCAGCTCAGCATTAATCTGCAAGTATCTGCCGAAGCTAAACTTCATTTCTATACCAACAGCACTATCAAAAAGTCAATAGCAAATGCCAAAAAAGCACTGGACGGTACCGGACGCATCGTCGTTCGTCCGTCAGGCACCGAGCCTCTCATCCGCGTGATGGCGGAAGGCGATGACCCTGCCCTTGTAAAAGAGCAAGCGGAAGCGGTCGCGGCAGTCATCCGCGAACAATTACAGTAAAAAAGGTCCTCCCGATCGGGAGGACCTTTTGTTACAGGACACCGCGTTTATATAATCCTCTGGTAAAATCGGCAGGCGGTTTGCCGCCGTTTCGGTATTGATCCAACACGCGGGCCACCCGCGCAGGTGCTTCATCGGTGAAATGCAAATACAAAAAATCGTGCGTCGGCAATGCAGGCAGCATATCCGCCAAATACAGCGGTACAGCATTGAGGAGTTCACTGCATTCGCCGGCACAGCGCACCGGAAACTCGGTGCCGCGCCGATCGATAAGCGTACTGCTGCCGCCGCAAAACAAACAGCCAACCGCCGCCGACACGGGACATGCGCGCAACAGCATCAGCGGTTGCCTGCCATACGCAAACAAGCCAACACACCCCTTCCCCTGTGCAAACCGCATCTGCGGAAAGGTAAGTTCAAAGGAGAGGATCGCCGCTTTCACGCCGTCTTCTGCGATGGCAGACAGCGAATCACTGTTCAAAATATGTAAGAATGCACCGGCAACCGGTACAAGCCCCGCCGCTTTGGCAAGCGGAATCGCACCGATCGTATTGCACACGGCAAATGCAGCACCGTCCGTGGCAGCACGATACAACTGCTTTCTCACGATGGTTTCTCTGCCGAATAATCCGCGCGGAATTTCAACGCCCCAAAACGGAACATCGGGACGTTTACCCAGCGGCACGATCCACGCATCCGCCTCCCCGCGGATCTGCTCCAGCGACTCTACCCGCGCCACCAATCCGTGCAGTAACCCGTCCGGCAACACAGCAGGCGGCAACGGTTTATCCTCAAACGGAATGGGAGCTGTTTGTGAGCGAACGCTAAGCAATTCGTCCAACGCCCGACGACGCAGCGCATTCACGGCCGACAACGGCACCGCGGCCGGCTCAGCAGTAGCAACAGCCAAAAACGGTGTTCCGCCGGTCTTTTGCAATGCGGCAATCAAACGGTCGGTATCTAAAACACTTTCCATTTTCGGTGTATCCCAATCGGTAACCGTCACGGTATGCCCGTCACGATCCTCTGCGGTAAGCGTCAGCGGATCAGCAGTCAACGCCAAGGTGATCGGCACCGATTGCCGTTCGCGGGTATACAAATGCGTCAAACGGTTGAGCACCGCCGGCGGCGCAATATCCTCCAAGCGGCGCTTGCCGAACAGATCGGCATCTCGCGTACCGGTAAAATATCCATCGGTAAAGCCGGTGCGCGAAAACACCGCGCGCAGATCATCCAGCGTTTGCGAATCCGGTTTTTTGCCGTCCAACAGATCGCGCAACACCGCGGTTGCGGCGGCAACGTATTCGGGACGCTTCATGCGCCCCTCAATTTTGAGAGAAGCAATCCCCATAGTTGTCAATTCGGGAATATGTCCGTACAATGAATTATCTTTTAAACTCAGCGCGGTTTCATCGGCATCGGGAGAGTGTCCCACTGCAAACGGCAGACGGCACGGTTGTGCACACAAACCGCGGTTACCGCTCCTGCCGCCAAGCATGGCAGACAGTTCACATTGACCGGACACCGACATACACAGTGCGCCGTGCACGAACACTTCCAATTCGCACCCAAGATCGGTGCACTCGGCAATCTCTTGTTTGCTCATTTCGCGAGCGAGCACCACGCGGGAGAAGCCCAGATCGCGCAGTTGAGTAACACCCGCCGGGGAATGGCAGGTCATTTGCGTGGAGGCGTGCAACGGCATCGTCGGCGCGCACGCATGGATACGGCGGGCAAGACCGCGATCCTGTAAGATCAACGCATCCGCACCGCACTCACACGCGGCTTTTGCGACCTTTAGTGCCTCAGGCAATTCGCGATCAAGTACAAGCGTGTTGAGCGTCACGTATACCTTTACGCCACGGGCATGACAAAAAGCCACCGCCTCTTGAAGCGAGGGGGTGGCATCGGTATTGGCTTGTAAAGAGAAATTCTGAGCATGGCGGCGCGCGTTAAACGAGCCAACCCCCAGATACACCGCATCCGCGCCGGCGCGGACGGCGGCTTCCATCGCTTCCCAAGAACCGGCAGGTGCTAACAGCTCCGTCATTAGGAATACAATCGACGCAGTGCTTCCATTTCGGCACGCAGCGCTTTGTTTTCTTCCAAATACTCGGTCACTTGCGTACGCAGATGGTCTGCAGTCGCTTCCGACTTGTGCGAACGGTCAGCATTATTGATCGCGGTAAGCACCGCCGCCATATTCATGGACATACGGGGATTATCCTCCATCAGCTGACGGATCTCACGGTCAACTTCTTTGCCCAATTTTTCCATATACTCCACCGACTCATCCGAAGAAAGCATAAACTCCGATCCGCAGATGGTCAGTTTAACGCGATTACGTGCCATGAACGACTCCTCCCCGTATACTCTTTATAATCAGTATATCACAAGAAATTCCAACTCGCAATGGTTTTGCGGATATTCATTCACATTTAAGATGAATCAGATGCGCAATACCGGGAATCGATTCTCCTTGCTGAGACGAAGTCGGCGACATCATCGCACCGGTCGCGATGAACAAACCGTCCCGCCATTTTCCGCATTCCATATTCCCGAGAATCAACGAGCACAGCACCGATGCCGAGCAGCCGCAACCGCTGCCGCCGGCATGAACGTCCTGACGCTCACGGTCGTACAGGAGCATTCCGCAGTCGAAATATTCGTCGCCCGGTCGCTCGCCGTCACGTGCCATCAAAGTCTTGAACAACGCGCTCCCCTCCGCTCCGAGATCACCCGTAGCGATAAAATCGTAGTCCCCGGGATGCGTGTCCGTATCCGCAAAGAACTTCGACAACGTATCCGCAGCAGCGGGTGCCATAGCGGCACCCATGTTATTGGTATCCGTGATGCCCAGATCCACAATGCAGCCGATACACACGTCTGCAATATGGACCTTGCCGCCACCGAGTCCCACCAGTACGGCACCCGATGCGGTAGCGGTCCACTGCGCGGTGGCTGGGCGCTGCCCGCCGTACTCCAGCGGAAAACGGAACTGGCGCTCTGCCGTGCAAAAATGCGACGAGGTAACCGCCGCCGCAATATCGGCGGCACCGCTGTCCACGAAAATGGATGCTATCGCAAGCGTTTGTGCCATCGTCGAGCAGGCACCGAACTGGTTAAGCAACGGAATCTGACTGTCCCGCATTCCAAAAGTTGAGGCAATATTCTGATTCAGCAGATCGCCGGTAAACAGAACGTCAACCTGTGAAGGTGAAAAACCCGCCTTGTTTAGCGCACGGCTCAACGCTTCCTTTTGCAAACGGCTTTCGGCTTTTTCCCACGTCTTTTCGCCGAGCCGCGTATCTGTGAATACTTGATCAAACAATTCACCGAGCGGACCTTCACCCTCTTTTTTACCCACGACCGATGCGTATCCGAGCACCGTCGGTCTTCCCGACAAACTGATGGTGTGCTTTCCTCTTCTTTCCGGCATGCCTATCATCCTCCCCTTTTACAGTTTGGTATGCGCAAAACTACCGGTATTTATGCAAAAAGCGGAAGGTTCCCCTTCCGCTTTTAAAAATCTTATAAATAGCACGCAACGGCCGCCAACCGTTTGGCACAAGCCGCTATCGTATCCAACCAAGCATATTCGCCGACCGCATGAATATTACCGCCACCGACCCCCACACTGCAAATCGTGGGGATGCCGGCATTGGTGGTATACGCTGCATCCGAGCCGCCCGAACTGCTGGCATAGGACAGCTGCGGCAATCCGCATTGCTCATAGATCTTGTTCATATTGTGCAAAAGAGCAACATTGACTTCCGTAAGCGGCATTGCCGGACGCTCGCTCACCTTCACAAGTTCGCACGCACATCCCTCAATTAAGGTATCTGCCGCCACACGATCGGCAATGGCAACGGCTTTTTGATGCTGTTCTTCGTTGGCAAAGCGCATATCCGCCGAGAACATACAGGTTTCCGCCACAGTATTGGGAGCAGTACCGCCGCTTACCATTCCACAGTTGACAGTAATCCCTTCGGGGTCTTTATATTGTTCCAATTGCAAAATTTTATGCGCCGCTTCCGCGATGGCGTTCGTTCCATTATAGCAATTCCCTGCGTGTGCTGCTTTGCCCGTTATGTAAAACCGATAACTCAGGATACCTTTACGCGCAAGCGTCACCATTTTGCCGCCGCACGCCTCTGCATTCAAAAACGCCGCCGCGCCCTTCGCGTGCTCCAGCATAAATGAGATCGTTTGCTTGTTGCTTTGCTTACTGCTGGTTTCCTCGTCCGTTTGCAGGATCAATTTAACGGGGC
>CAYVDQ010000014.1:0-14641 GCA_964450615.1 uncultured Eubacteriales bacterium
GAGAAGGCTGTTCGCGAGGCGGAGCAGTATGCCGAGGAAGACAAGAAGAAACGCGAAACGGTGGAATTGCGCAACGGTGCCGATCAGGCGGTGTACCAGTGCGAGAAAGCTGTTGAGGAGCTCGGTGACAAATTAGAGGAAGCCGACAAGACCGAGCTGCAAGCCAAGATCGATGCAGTCAAGGAAGCCTTAAAGGGCGAGAACGACGATGCGGTCAAGGCAGCGCAGGAAGAACTCATGAAGAAATTTTACGAGGTTTCCGAAAAGGTATATAAAGCCGCAGCACCTGCAGAGGGTGCCGCACCCGCTGATGACGGCACGGTGCCGCCGGATGCCGGTGAAGGCTACTACAACGGTGAAGTGCACTAAACGGCAAGAATTAGAAATCAGTCGGGCCAAATTCCGCCCGACTGATTTCTCGCTAAACCGATCTTTGGAGTGTAATATATGGCAGGGGAAAAACGCGATTATTATGAAGTGCTCGGCGTGCAAAAGGGCGCGTCTGAGGACGAGATAAAAAAAGCCTATCGCAAGATGGCAAAGCAATACCATCCCGATCTGCATCCGGGCGATAAGCAGGCGGAGGCGTCTTTCAAAGAGGTCAACGAGGCATACGAGGTATTATCGGATTCGGATAAAAAGGCACGTTATGACCAGTTCGGTCATGCCGGTGTCGATCCGAACTTCGGCGCCGGCGGAGCCGGTGGCTATGGCGGCTGGGGCGGCGGCGTGGATTTTGATTTCGGCGATCTGTTCTCGTCTTTCTTTGGCGGAGGCGGCGGTGGGCGTGCCAATCCGAATGCGCCGCGCCGCGGCAGTGACATTGGGGCATCGGTCGTTTTGTCCTTTGAAGAAGCGGCGTTCGGCTGCAAGAAGCAGGTTGAGGTCCGTGTGATCGAAACCTGCCGCACCTGCGGTGGTTCGGGCGCGGCAAAGGGCACCTCGGTGTCCACCTGCCCGGTGTGCCGCGGAACCGGTCAGGAGGCGCGACAGCAACGTACGCCGTTTGGCGTGATTCAAACCCAGACGGTGTGTTCGCGGTGTCAGGGAAAAGGCAAGATCATCGAAACACCTTGTCCGGATTGCCGCGGAGGCGGTCAGGTGCGTGTGAGCACCAAAGTAGGTGTGAACATTCCTGCCGGCATTGACGATGGGCAAGTTCTTACGGTGCGCGGCAAGGGGAACAGCGGATTAAACGGCGGACCTGCCGGCAACTTAGAGGTTCAGGTCTCGGTTCGTCCGCATCCCATCTTTGAACGCGACAATTATAATCTCTTGTGTGAATTGCCGCTGACCTTTGCACAGTTGGCGCTTGGCGCCGAGATCGAGATTCCCACGTTGGAGGGACGTGTGCCGTACACCATAAAAGAAGGCACGCAACCCGGTGAGATCATTCGGTTGCGTGGCAAGGGAATTGCCTACGTCAACGGTCGCGGCAAAGGCGATCTGATTGCCCGCATCACGGTGGAAGTGCCGAAGAGTCTTTCGTCGAAGCAAAAAGAATCGCTCAAGGCGTTCGAGGAGTCTCTCGGCGAAAAGAATTATCAAAAGCGCAAAACTTTTTTTGATAAGGTAAAGGATGTCTTCAACTAACCGTTGCGTTTTGGGTCGTTTGTTGATATACTGAAACATGATAGGAGGTGACGACGGCATGAAAAACAATAAAAATCTGGCACAGTGGATCACGTTGTTCCTATTGGGCCTTGCGTTGATCGTGGTATACAAAGCGTTTGACAGTTTGGGATGGATCTGGGCTGCTTTCCTGCGGTTGCTTTCCATTTTGACACCGTTTGTGATCGGATTTGTTATTGCGTTTTTGTTGTTTGCGCCGGTTAACCGCATCGACGGATTCTTCCGCAAACGAAAAGCAAAATTCTTCCAAAAAGCGGCGCGACCGCTGTCGGTGCTGATCGTGTATGTGTTGGCACTGGGCGTTGTCGTCGGTTTGGTTTACATTGTGATTCCGGCGTTGGTTGCAGCGTTAAAGGATTTCATAGCCAACGTTCCCGCCTATTATACGAACGTTATGTCGTTTATAGGACAATACACGCAGCCGGGTGGATTGCTGGAGAATTTTGATATTCAAGGTAAAGTTAACGAGCTGTACGCGTTCGTGCAACAGTATCTGACGGTGGAACGCATCCTCAGTTATGTGAGCAGCATTAGCCAGGTGACGTCTTCGGTTGTGGACGGCGTGATGGCAATCATTGTATCGGTGTATATGTTGCTTGGCAGAGAATCCTTGGTATCGGCATGCAAATCGGTGCTGGGATTGGTGTTCAAGCCGCGCACGATGCAGTCGATGTCGTTGTACGGCCATAAAACGGCGCGCATTTTCTACAATTACATTTACAGCCAGTTGGTAGACGCATTGGTTGTCGGTGTGCTGGCGACCATTGGCTTTTTGCTTGCGCGGATGCCCAACGCGCCCGTGTTCGGTATGCTGCTCGGTATCATGAACATGGTACCGTATTTCGGCGCCTTGATCGGCGGCGTGATCAGCGTGCTGATCATGTTGTTATCCGGCAACTTGTACGGAGCGCTGTTTATCGCGATTTATATTATCGTGATGCAACAGATCGATGCGAACATTATTCAGCCGCGTATTATCGGTGACAACGTCGGTATTCGACCGATCTACGTATTGCTCGGTATCACGGTATTCGGCGGGTTGTTCGGGTTCTGGGGCATCTTCCTCGGGGCGCCGTGTATGGCGGTCGTCCAAATGCTGGTGACGGATTATATACAGCATCGTAATACGATAGCAGCATCAAAGAAAACGCCTTCTGAATAAACAAAACAAGAGCGGAGAATCGTACCGTACGATTCTCCGCTCTTGTTATATGTTCTGCAGCAGCTCGTTTGTGAGTTCTTCGTAGCGTTGCCAATCCATAACCGCGTCGCTGTATTGCTCCAGTTGGTCATGCACCGTTTTCGCCTGCGCCGACAGCGCGGTTGCCTCGCGCAGCAGCTCGGCGGCGGCGCGGCGGAGGAAGCATAGGCGCTGACGATGGCGGCGTAACCGTTCCGTGTCCAAAAAGCGGGATGCATGGATACGCCGAAAAACCGGAAAATCCACCTTGTGAAAGCTGTTGGAGGTGGTAAAAGCGAGGCCAAGCTCCGGCAACAGCAGGTGCTCCGTTCCGTCGTTTGGGAACAAGGGGCACGGACACGCGATACAACGTTTGCCGTCGGCGTTTGCCGCCTTTTCCAGTTCGGACAGTAGCAGAGAGGCTGCCGCTCCTTGCTCATCTTCGATCGCGTAAATGCGGGGACAAAGTGCTTGCAGAGTGTCGTAAAGCGTGATCCAGCCGTCGGGGGTGAAGGCGCTTAAAAAGCGAGTCTCGCTTGCCAACGGCTGTGTTTCGGTCCTTTCGCTTATGCATTCGGAAATCCAAAGCCGATGTGCATAGCGACATACTTTTTCGTGGTCCAAACAGTCGTTTTCGATACGGCGGCTGTCATTCAGCAGGGAAGCCGCCGCGCGCAAATGCCCGCAACAGCGGTGGTGTAAGGCGCGCTTTTCGTTCGTCAGGGCAATAACTGAGGGGGCGCTGTCATATAAATCGCCCATGCAAAGCGACAGCGGGACGATCTGTTCTACGGCGCCCCAATACGACGGTTCTACACTGTGCGGCGCGGTGCCGTCGATAAGACAAAGCCTTTGATCGGGAAACCGTACTGCATCCAGTGAGTGGGGATCGGAGGAGCAGCAAAACACCTCTGCCGTTTCGCCGGTGGTGGTGAGCTGCTCGTATACACGCCGCAGCAGCGTGGATTTTCCCGTCCCCGGACCGCTCTTTAGAAGGTATACTCGCCAACCGTCGGGGGTATACAGCGTTTCGGTTGTGCCGACGAACCCCTTGGGGGTGTTGCTTCCCAAAAAGAACCTCACCGGTGCCTGAAATGCCGACATCGTATCACTCCTTCGTATTACAATACGCATAAGGAGTATGGTTGGTTACGGCTTTCGATACAAATCGGCGCTGCCTTCGTGGATACCTTCTCGGCGCAGCACATAGCGCAGCGTCGAAAAAAAGATGTAGCAGTCGAGTAAAAAGGTGCAGTTAAGCGCATATTCCGCGTCGTACTGCGCCTTTATTCGCGGCGGCAGGTCGTCGCGGCCGCGGATCTGGGCAAGACCCGTGATGCCGGGACGTACCGCGTCAGCCCCGAAGCGGCGACGCAGACGAATCAGGTAGGTTTCCGCAGGGATCACCGGTCGGGGGCCGACAAAGCTCATATCCCCTTTGAGAACGTTCCACAGTTGGGGCAGTTCATCAAGGCTGGTTTGGCGCAAAAAACGGCCGACCGGCGTAATATACCGTTGGGAGTGTTTTAGCTGTGAGGTGGCGGTGTTGGCGGGTGCTGCCGTCATCATTGTGCGAAATTTATAGATAACGAACAGGCGATCGCCTTGTCCGCAACGCAACTGTCGAAATATCGCGGGCCCGTCGGAATCCATGCGAATAATCAATGCAATGGTGGCAAAAATCGGAGATAACGTGGCGAGCAAAAGCAGCGACAGCGCTATATCCAATAGACGTTTCAAACCGGTATACACACGATGCGCTCCTCTTTAAAATCGAGTTAGGATTAGTATATCCGAAATGACAAAAATCACAGTGGGATCACATGGCTAATCATGAAAAATTTACCGAAAAACAATAAATTTTTTAAAAAACGGGTCCTTCCACTATAAAAAAAGAGCCGTTTTTTAGTGCAAATTAGACAAAAACAGCGGTTGCGCTTTGGATAAAATCGGTCGGCTATACAGACTTTTTTCCATTTACGGAAAAAGGCTTGATTTTTAAAAATGGGGATAGTATAATTCATTCAGCAATCGCGAATGGGACGATTGTTTCACTTGTCAGATACACATAACCATGTCAGTCAGAAAGAAAAGGAGGAGACCATTATGCGTGGGGTTGTTGCTCTGCAAACGAATACGAACAACACAAAAAACGCCGGTGGCTATTCTTCGTTTAAGCGTTGCTTGGACATTCTGTTTGCTCTCATGTTTATCATTGCCTTATCTCCCGTGATGGTGATTGTGGCGATCGTTGCCGCGATCGATACCAAAGGTTCCCCGATTTTTGTGCAGGACCGCATGGGACGTTTTGATACCCCGTTTAAAATTTATAAGTTCCGCACGATGAGCGTGTTAGCGCCCGCCAATATGGCAACACACAAACTGGAAAACCCCGAAAAGTACATTTCGCGTGTGGGTGGGTTACTTCGCCGCATGAGTTTGGACGAGCTCCCGCAGTTGTTTAACGTGCTCAAAGGGGATATGAGCTTTGTCGGCCCGCGTCCGGTCGTGTTGTCGGAGCGTGACCTGCTCCGCTTGCGTCATCGCAACGGTGCCAGCCGTGTTCGCCCGGGCATCACAGGTCTTGCTCAGGTCAGCGGCCGCGATACCGTGACCGTCTACGAAAAAGCGCGTTTAGACAGTGAATATGCGAAGACCTATTCGCTGAAAGAGGATATCTCGATTCTGGTGAAGACCGCGATGCAGGTCATTCATTCCGAGGGCATTGTCGAGGGTGCCAATGCTGAAATCAGTGCACAGCCGACCAAGACCAGACATTCCGCTTGATTTTGCTTAAGAATTGGATATAATGGTATTGTTACGGGGTTCGCTCGCAGCGAACCCCGTTCTTAACGTATTTAGGAGGGTTTATCATGAGTGAATGTACACACGATTGCAGCTCTTGCTCGCAAAATTGCAGTGAGCGCGAAAAAGATTTGCACGCGAAGCTGAACGAGTTTAGCCATATTAAAAAGGTGGTGGCGGTCAGCAGCGGCAAAGGCGGCGTGGGTAAATCCTCGGTTACCAGCCTGCTCGCTGTGATGATGGCGCGCCGTGGTTATAAGGTCGGTGTGTTGGATGCGGATATTACCGGTCCGTCGATTCCGCGCGCTTTTGGGTTGACTCAGAAGGCGCAGGGCGCGGATATCGGTATTCTGCCGGCGGAAACGCACATGAACATCAAAGTGATGTCGATCAACTTGTTGTTGGAGGATGAAACACAGCCGGTCGTTTGGCGCGGCCCGGTGCTTGCCGGTGCGGTAACACAGTTCTGGACCGACGTTGTGTGGGGCGATCTGGACGTGCTGTTTATCGACATGCCTCCCGGAACGGGTGACGTGCCGCTGACGGTGTATCAAAGCCTGCCGGTGGACGCCACCGTGGTGGTATCCACACCGCAATCGCTCGTGCAGATGGTGGTTGGCAAAGCCAAAACGATGGCGGATCTGTTACACATTCCGGTCATCGGCATGGTGGAAAATATGAGCTATCTGCGTTGTCCCGATTGCGGCAAGCAGATCACCTTGTTCGGCGAGGAAAACGGCCTCAATCAAGCGGCAGAGCAGATGGGTATTCCGCTGCTCGCGAAGCTTCCGATGGATGCGCAGGTAGCGCGTTTGTGCGACGAAGGCGAGATCGAACGCGTGGTGTGCGATGAGATCGCACCTGCCGTGGATGCCGTAGAGGCGTTGCTCAAATAACGAAAATATCAAAAACGAGCGCTCCGCAAAAGCGGAGCGCTCGTTTCCGTTTAAAAAAGTTAACCTTGATATGTTGTGATCTCAATGCTTGTGATGGTGACGTCCGCGGTGGGCTTGTCGTCATCGTCGGTTTCAACTGCCGCGATGGCATCCACGACATCCATACCGTCAAACACCTGACCAAACACCGTGTGTCCGCCGCTTTCGCGCCAGGCACCGTCCAGGGTGATGTTGCCGCCGTGTTCCTCGTACAGCTCCCATACCGCGTCCGGTACGAGGTCATAGACCAGCGGCATATAGGAAGCCTGTACGTCATCCCACGTCCCGTAGTACGCTTCTACGGTGGCTTGACCATAGGTGTCGACCAAGCTTTCATACTGGTCTTTGAGGGACTGTACATCCTCGTCGGTGTACGCATAGTTGCCGCGCTCGCCAAAGGCATCAGCATCCCCTTGATTGATGAAGAACTGACTGCCGTTGGTGTTCACACCGGAGTTCGCCATGGAAAGCGATCCGCGCAGATTGAGCAGCTTTTGGTCAAACTCGTCCTCAAAATCGCTGCCCCAGTAGCTTTTGCCGCCCGTGCCGTCGCCGTCCGGATCACCGCCCTGGATCATGAAATCCTCAATCACGCGGTGGAAGGTGAGGTTGTCGTAGTAGCTCTGCTCGGCGAGCTTGACAAAGTTCTCGACCGCTTTGGGCGCGGCTTCAGGGAAGAAGCGAATGGAAATATCACCCATGGAGGTGTGCATAACGGCGATCTGGTCACCAACAGCCGGCATTTCCAGCTGGAAGCCGACGGTTTCATCCGCATAAACGGTGGAAACACCGTTTTGCGGGGTATCCTCCGTTTTGCCACAGGCGGTCAGACACAAGCAAAGCAGCACGGTAAATAACAGCGCCATTGCGGAAAAAGCTTTCAATCCGGTCGTTTTCATCGTATCCATCCTTTATCGTAATTTTCGCCGCGCGATCGGCGGGCGCTCGTTTTCAAGAAAAGGCAGCAGCCGCGAAATTTCGTCAATCTCACGGCTCTGTGCGCGTAAAAACGCGGCACACGCGGGATCTCTCATCAACAGTGTTCCCGCCCGGCGTACCGCGCGCACAAAATCGCGTCTAAGACGTACGTGGGCGCAGTTGCGCGTCAGCGGACAGAGCCTGAAACTTCGCGGGTCGTACACCGCGCGCACAAGTCCGTCCTCTTCCACATAGGGAAACAGCGGAAAAATGCGGCAGGCAAACGGGCGCATCTCACGACGGCAGTTTCCGTTACAAGTAAGCAGATTTCCGTTATCCGCAGGAACGATGGTGAATTCCCCATTCGCAAGTAACTCCTCTTCGCCGGGTAACAATAGCATCCCAACGCTGCCCTCCGACGGTCGGCAACACCGTCCGTCGCACACCTTCCCACAATCGGTGTCAAGCGGGGTAACGTCTTTAAGCAACGCGAGTGCCTGCCGCAATACGTCAGCCATTGGTCACGTCAATGCTGAGGATGGTGACGTCTTCCAGCGGTTTGTCGCTATGGTTGGTCGCAACGGATGCAATCGCATCCACGACATCCATACCTTCAAACACTTGACCAAACACGGTGTGGTGATAGTCGAGGTGGGGTGTACCGCCGTTTTCACGGTATGCGGTTTCGGCTTCCGCGGGGAAATAGTCGCGCAGCTCTTGCATTTGGGAAAGCAGACCGGGATGCACCGACGATGCCTGCACAATAAAGAACTGGCTGCCGTTGGTGCCGGGCCCCGCGTTTGCCATGGACAAGGCGCCGCGGATGTTATGAAGCGCGGGATCAAACTCGTCTTTAAAGGGGGTGCCCCAGATGCTTTCGCCGCCGCAACCGGTTCCGGTAGGGTCACCGCCTTGAATCATAAAGTCTTTAATGACGCGGTGGAAGATCAGCCCGTCATAATAGCCGTTTTTAGCATGGGTAACGAAGTTCTCCACTGCCTTGGGGGCTTGTTCGGGAAACAAACGAAGCGAAATGTCCCCGTGATTGGTGTGCATAACGGCGATTTGTTCGCCGATTTGCGGTTTATCCAACTGGTTCATACGAATACTCCTTTTTTAATACGCTTTGCCCCAAACCACCATTGTCTTGGCGGGTTTTCCGCAACAGACGCAGGTATCGGCAATCTGCTCTTGTTCGAACGGCATGCAACGGCTGGTGACACCGGCGACCTCCTTGAGTTTCATCTCACACGCCTCGTCGCCGCACCACATTGCTTTGATCAGACCGGGTTGTTCGTCGGCGGTCTTCACCATTTCTTCCATACTGGTAACGGTGAAGGTCATGCTCTCGCGGCGGTCAAGTGCTTTTTGATACAGACCGTCGTGTACTGCTTGTAACAATTCGGGGATTTTCGTTTCCAGTTCGTCAAGCGAAATCACGGTCTTTTCACGGTTATCGCGGCGAACCAGCACGCACTGGTTGTTTTCAATATCGCGGGGGCCGATCTCCAAACGGAGCGGCACGCCCTTCATTTCATATTCGGCAAATTTCCAACCGGCGGAGTTATCCGAATCGTCCACCTTCACACGCGCGACGGCGGACAGGCGATCAGCCAGCTCACGCGCCTTGTCCAACACACCGGGTTTGTGCTGTGCAATGGGCAGAATGACCAGCTGGATAGGTGCCACTGCGGGCGGCAACACCAAGCCGTTGTCGTCGCCGTGCGTCATGATGATCGCACCGATGATACGGGTGGACATGCCCCACGAGGTCTGGTGAGGATACTGTTGCTGATTGGCGCGGTCGGTAAATTGAATGTCGAATGCGCGGGCAAAGCCGTCGCCGAAATAGTGGCTGGTACCGCTTTGCAGCGCCTTACCGTCGTGCATCATCGCTTCGATGGTGTAGGTCGCTTCTGCACCGGCAAATTTCTCTTTGTCGGTCTTGCGGCCCTTGACGACCGGAATGGCCAATGATTGCTCGCAGAAATCGGCGTATACGTTCAGCATACGTTCGGTTTCTTCCAGCGCCTCCTCGGCGGTTTCGTGCATGGTGTGGCCTTCCTGCCAATAGAATTCCATCGTGCGAAGGAAAGGACGCGTGGTCTTTTCCCAACGGACGACCGAGCACCATTGATTGTACAACTTGGGCAGGTCGCGATAGGAATGAATGATATCCGCATAATGTTCGCAGAACACGGTCTCGGAGGTCGGGCGCACGCACAGGCGCTCCTGCAGTTTTTCATCACCGCCGTGGGTTACCCACGCGACTTCGGGCGCAAAGCCTTCCACGTGGTCCTTTTCCCGTTGCAATAAGCTTTCGGGAATGAACATCGGCATCATAATGTTTTCGTGACCGAGCGCTTTGAAGCGGGAATCCAGATCGTTTCGGATATTTTCCCACAGCGCCGTGCCATACGGGCGCACGATCATGCAGCCGCGCACGCCGGAATAACTGGCGAGCTCTGCTTTCTTGACAACGTCGGTATACCATTGGGCGAAGTTTTCCTCCATTGAGGTGATGGCTTCGACCATTTTTTTATTATCAGCCATAATGAGTGATCCTTTCGGAAATTATTTTTTGTTGTCGTTATCCTTGGCAAATTTGTTGAGCAGGTTAACGGCGATCATAATGAGCAACATAACAGCGAAGATGCCGACCATACCGAGCAACATCAGCAATAAAGCATTTTGAAGAGCAGTCATTGTCAAATCCTCCTTTTAGTGTGACAGGATTCGAACCCTGTCATAGTTTCGCACGCCGCCTTTATCCGTGCGGCTTTGCGCTCGATTTTGCAAGGCGTCAGCCTTGCGGCAGTCTCGCGCTTCTCCGCACAAAAAATTCGGCGGCAGAAACGCTATGCCCTTACAAATTGAGAAATTTTTGTTTCGCCTAAGCCGCGAAGCGAAGCTATCCCGGCGGATCGCAAGCGACAAGGCAACGGCGAACGAGAATTTCTCTTTTGTAAGGTGTGACAGGGCCTGAATCCTGTCACACTAAGCACCGAGCAATTTCGGAACAACCGTTAAAATGATACCACCGGCAACAACGGAACCGATCTGGCCGGCCACGTTAGCGCCAACTGCATGCATCAGCAGGTGGTTCTGATTATCTTCTTTAAGCGCCATTTTTTGAATGACGCGAGCCGACATCGGGAATGCCGAAATACCGGCACCGCCGACCATCGGATTGATCTTTTTGCCTTCCGGCAAGAAAATGTTGAGCAACTTTGCAAACATAACACCGGCAATGGTGTCGAACACGAAAGCAACCAGACCGAGAGCCATAACGATGATGGTATCGAGTTTGACAAAGTTTTCCGCTTTCATACTGGCGGAGATCGACAGACCCAGTACGATGGTAATGAGGTTGGCAAGCGAGGTTTGTGCGGTCTGGGACAGATTGTCCAGTTTGAGGCATTCGCGCAAGAGGTTACCGAACATCAGCATACCGACCAAGGACACGGATTTCGGTGCGATGAGGCCGGCGATCACAGTTACCACGATGGGGAACAGGATACGCGTTTTACGGGAAACGGACGACGGGTTGTAGGACATATGGATCATACGTTCTTTTTTTGTCGTCACCAGTTTGATTGCTGCGGGTTGGATGATCGGCACCAGCGCCATATAGGAATATGCGGCAACCATAATAGCGGGCAGGAGAGGGGTTTGCAGCACGTTGGCGACCAAAATAGCGGTGGGACCGTCAGCCGCACCGATGATACCGATGGAAGCGGCATCCTTGAAATCATAACCGAGCAGTGTGGCAACCGCTACCGTTAAGAAAATACCGAACTGTGCCGCGCCGCCGAACAAAAACATTTTTGGGTTTGAGAGCAAGGGGCCAAAGTCGATCATCGCGCCGATACCGATAAACAGAATCAGCGGCAACGCTTCGGAGGCTTCAATACCGACCTTGAACAACCAGTCGATAATACCCTCGGAGCCATCGGCGGCGGTGCCGATCGCGCCGG
The DNA here is from genome assembly GCA_964450615.1 of uncultured Eubacteriales bacterium. Lineage (GTDB taxonomy): Bacteria > Bacillota > Clostridia > Oscillospirales > Acutalibacteraceae > RGIG3009. The sequence continues at coordinate 11,448 of CAYVDQ010000014.1, forward strand.
AAAAGGGCAGGTTGACCAAAATGGCGCCCAGACCCATCGGCATCAACAAAGAGGGTTCAAAGTCTTTGGCGATCGCCAGCCAAATCAGCAAGCCGCCGACCGCGAGCATCACTAAATTTTTCCAGCCTCCGTCTTCGGTTACGAAGAACAGAAGGCTCTCCCACAAAAACTCAAAATGTTGCAACATGCGTGGTACTTCCTTTCTGTATTGCATACTTATTTTTCATTATACAGAAACGCGGCACGTTTTTCAACACCGAAAAGACACTTTTTTTGAAAAACAAGACAAGATGTGTACCAACAAATAATTGGGCTTGACGAACGCGGGGGGATGTTTTATAATTACTATAGGTTTGTATGCAGTGAAAACCGTGAAACATATGCATAATTATAAAAAGGGGTGCTATTCTCCATGCAAGAAATGGATATCAGACTCATTTTTGGCGTTCTCTTGGGACGGATCAAATGGATCGTTGCCAGTGTTGCGGTAGGTGTATTGCTATTTGCATCGTATGCCTACCTCTTTGTTCCGAAACAGTATACGTCATCCTCGCTTTTGTATATTCGTAACATGGCATCGGATACGGAGGCGAACAGCGCAACGGCCAGCAACTTGTCGGCTGCTGAGTACTTAGCGAACACCTATGCCGTTGTGATGAAGACAGAGCCGGTCTTGAACAAAGCCTATACTCGATTAAACGGTGAACTCTCAACGGATGAGCTCAAGAACATGGTTTCTTCCTCGTTGATGGAGGATACCACCCTGCTTAAGATTTCTGCCAAACATAGTGACCCGAAGACGGCGCAGCGGGCGTGCAGTGCGATGGCGTACGCGATTGCCGATATGTTCCCGACTGTGACCGGAGAGGTCACCTCGGCGAAGGTCGTTGAGGATGCAACCGATGCCGTGCAGACCGCACCAAACGTGTTGCGCAACGGCTTGATCGGCGCGTTGATCGGATTGGTGCTTTCGGTGGCGATTATTTTGTTGCGCGAATTCTTGGATAACACCATCCGCGATAAAGAATCGTTACAGATGCAGATCGACGTACCGGTATTGGGTGAGATCCCCAGTTTCACCCCCAACAACGGCAAAAAAGGAGGCAAACACCATGCGTAACGGAAACGATAACGGCGTTGCAAGCGCGCGTCCTATTGCGACTACTTTCCAGATCGTGGAGGCGTATAAGACTGTTCGAACCAACTTGTTGTTTACGCTGGCTCCTCACAAGCGGAAGATCGTGCTCTTCTCCAGTGCGGAACCCAACGCGGGCAAAACAACGGCTTCGTCCAATTTGGCGATTACGATGGCTCAGACGGGCGCGCGTGTTCTGTTAATTGATGCAGATCTGCGCAAACCTTCTCAACACAAGACTTTCCGTGTGAAAAAGCACAACGGTTTATCTCGTATTTTATCCGGAGAACTTACCTTTGATAAGTGTGTGTGCCGTGAAGTGGCGAATGGAATGGATTTGCTCCCCAGCGGTTCGTTGCCGCCGAACCCTTCGGAACTTCTGGGCTCGGAAAACATGGATAAGTTACTGGATGAGGTGTCTGCCTTATACGATTATGTGTTTATTGATACTCCGCCGCTGTGTGTGGTATCAGACTCACTCGTGCTGTCTGAGAAGGCGGCCGGGACCGTGCTGATCACCCGCCAAGGACAGACGACGTACGAGGAATTGCGCCGGGCTATTGCTAACATTCAGGATGTGCAAGGTAATCTGCTTGGTGTCGTGATTTCAGATATGAAAGAAGCCGGCCGTCCGTACAGCCGATATGATCGGTATAAGTATTACAAAGCGCACGATTATTCCTATACGCAAGCGGCTGAAATGTAATGATGTAGCCCCATTTTCTCCTTACTTCATGGGAGACCTGAGGTGATTTTACGTGAAAGAAAAGAGTCAGGCAACTGCACGCTTCCGCTTTTCTCGGATGCGGGAGTTGTGTGTGGTCTTTGTCGATATGCTCATACTGGCGATCAGCCTTTTCGCGTTGTATTTTCTGTCGGCGCACCGTGACGGAGGGTTTGTTTATTTTTCCGATAGCAGATTCCCGTTTCACTTCTTGCTGTTAGGGCTGTGTATCCAGCTCAGTATGATCTTATTTAAAACCTATGCCAGCCTATGGCGATATGCGATGAGTCGCGAGTACTTAGCGCTGTTTAAGGCAGGTGCAGTAGGATATATTTTGTATTTGGTGATTGCCGGCATTGCCTTTCAGAAAACACCCCCGGTGATTCCGATGCTGTTCTCGACCATGGTGTCGCTTTTGCTGATGTTGTTGATGCGGTTATGCTATCGTGCTTATCGGGATTGGACGATTTCCAGCCGTGTAGCGCAAAACAAAACGGCGGCAATCATTGTCGGCGCCGGTGATGCCGGTGTGCTGTTGCTTAACGAAATGTCTCGCAATGCCAACAGCACCTACCGTCCCGTATGCATGGTGGACGATGATCCGCTGAAGATCGGCAAAGAGATAAACGGTGTCCCGATTACGGGTCCGATTACCAAAATGGCGCAGATCGTGGAGCGATATAACGCGCGCACGATCTACGTGGCGATCCCGTCTGCCAATGAGAAAAAACATCAGCAGATCCTGCAACTGTGCATGCCGCTTAAATGTAAGGTGAAAGTGTTGCCGGATATGTTGGCGTTTTCCAACCAATCCGAGAAGCCGATCATGAACCAGGCGCGTGAAGTACGCATTGAGGATTTGCTGGGTCGGCCGCAGGTGTCGTTTGACAACGATGAGAGCGCCATGTTCTTGCGCGATAAGGTTGTGATGGTGACGGGCGGTGGCGGTTCCATCGGTTCGGAATTGTGCCGTCAGATCGCCAAACAAAAGCCGCGTCAACTGATCATTGTGGATATTTACGAAAACAATGCGTACGATATTCAGCAAGAATTGCGCTATATGCACGGACAAGCCTTGGACTTGCGTGTGGAAGTAGCATCGGTGCGTGATAAACATAAAGTCAATCGCTTGTTTGAGCGTTACCATCCGCAGATCATTTTCCATGCGGCGGCACACAAGCACGTGCCGTTAATGGAAAACTGTCCCGAAGAAGCCATTCGCAATAACGTCTTTGGCACGTACCACGTGGCTAAGGCGGCGGATAAGTATCACGCGGAAAAGTTTATTTTGATCTCCACCGATAAGGCGGTCAATCCCACTAACGTGATGGGAGC
>CAYVDQ010000015.1:0-14596 GCA_964450615.1 uncultured Eubacteriales bacterium
AAGGCGTATTAAGCGGATAAGTTGGCTAAAGGCAACGAAGTCCAAAAGGTAATCGGTGGCAAGCAACGCCGCCGTACGCATCTCATCCACCATATCCAGCGCATTGTTGCTTGCCGCCGAATCGGTACCGATCGCAACGGCAAGCCCCATCGCCCGATACTTTTCCACCGGTGCGATACCGCTGCCGAGCTTTAAGTTGCTCTTGGCGCAGTGAGCCAGCGTAACGTCGTGCTGTGACAAGCAGGAAACGTCATCGTCGGTCAACCACACGCCGTGCGCAACTGTCAACGGCTGTCGGAGCATCCCCACTTTTTCAAGCAGGCGTGTCGGTGTGCAGCCATGTCGACCGACGCACTCTTTCTGTTCGCTTGCGGTTTCCGACAGATGAATATGCATCCGCAACCCGTGCCGAGCCGCCAGCTCGGCGGCATCGTGCAAGATATCGGGACGAGTGGTATATTCCGCATGCGGTGCAACATCCACCAAGATCCGACCGTCTTCGGCACCGTGATACTGTGCAATAAGCGCTTTGGTATCGGTATAGGCAGGCAGATCGGCAAACCGTTTGGTAGCATCAAAGCACGATATCCCGCGCCCGATGTTCGCCTTGATTCCGCCCTCTGCAACCGCACAAACGGTATCCTCACAGAAATAATACATATCGGTAAAGGAGGTGGTACCGGTCATCAGCATTTCAGCGATACCGAGCATACTCCCCCAGTGCACCGCATCCGAAGACAGCTTGTCCTCGAACGGGAAAATACGATCAAACAACCACGACTGCAACGGCATATCCTCACCGTAGCCGCGCATCAAGGTCATAGCAACGTGGGTATGCGCATTGACAAAGCCCGGCAACAACAACCGATGAGTGCCGTCGACCCGCTCTCCGTAATCCTCGGCGGGCGGCGTTTGTCCGACATAGCGGATATACGCGCCCTGTACGCCGACGTAGCACGAAGGCAGATAGGTCCCGTCTGCTTTCAGCACTCCAATGTTATCGAAAATCATACGTCCTTCGCCGCCTTTGCCACAATGGCTTTCATCAGTTCTCCAAAGGTACGGGACATCTTCGCCGCCGCTACGACCACTTCATCGTCACTGACCTCTGTGCCCGCAACCATCCCTGCCGCCATGTTGGTGATGCAGGAAACGCCGAGCAATTCCATACCGCTTTGTGCCGCAACGATTGCCTCCGGCACGGTGGACATTCCCACCGCATCGCCTCCGAGCAAGCGGATCATGCGAATCTCGGCAGGTGTTTCAAACTGCGGACCGCCCATATAGAAGTACACACCCTCCCGCAACGGAACAGACAATTCTGCCGCCGCGCGGCGCGCGATCTCCTGCAACCGCGGTGTATAGGTGTGTGTCATATCAAAGAACCGCGCACCCAATCGCTCGTCTGCCGGCCCTCTTGCCGGGCTGTCGGCACATAACTTAACATGGTCGGTGATCAACATCAGATCGCCAACCGCAAACTCCGTATTCACACCGCCTGCGGCATTGGTCAAAATCAATGTTTTGACACCGAGCGCCTGCAATACCCGTACGTAGAAGGTGACCGTTTCAAAGCCATAGCCCTCATAATAATGCGAGCGACCGGAAAACACGAACAACGGTGCTCCGTTCAAGCAGCCCGCCGCCAGAAATCCCGCGTGTGATGCCACGGTGGACACCGGAAAGTGCGGGATGTCCTCATACGGAATACGCACAGCATCCTCAAGCTCATCGGCGAGATATCCAAGTCCCGAGCCAAGCACCAAAGCGGCACGCGGCAACGCCATGCCCGCCGCGGCAACACGCTCGCGCACCAGTGCCGCGGCCTGTTCAATGCGCGTCATCAAATCATTCACGTGCATCAAAGTCTGGCACCGCACTGATTGCAAAACGTCGCCGTGTGCTCGTTGAAAGCACCGCAACCTGCGCAACGCACAAGATTTTTGCTGTCCATGATCTGCTCTTCCAAATCTTCGATCTCGGCATTGAGAGCATCGATATGGTCGATGCACGCATCCACCATATCGTCGATCGGCTCACCGGACTTGCTGCTGTCATAAATCAATCTGCCGAGGCCCTCGTGCGCACCGGCGATCTCGCGACGCAGATCTGCGATCTTTACTTTCATCTTTCCGAGTTCTACCAGTTCGCCGGTCTTTTTACCGACGTTTTCCGCAACGTCCTTTACGCGGGCTACGACATCTTCAAACTTTGCCATACTCAATCGCTCCTTTTCTATTTCCTACCTTTATTATAAGAATTTCTGTGCTAAAAGACAATACAAATTTTATTTACCGCCCTACAAACTCTCTAAGAAGAGAATCTGACGGCAACAAATTCTCCGACAGCGGTCGGAATTTCGACAGCGCCTCGATCAAATGCACAATCGTTTCGGCGTACGGACTGTCCGCCGAAACCTCGCGCAACAAGGGTAACAGCCGCGGAGCCAACAGTGCGGGCTCAAACGCATGTGTCGTATCGAACACCGCGTTCGCCGTATCCACGTACGGGAACATATACAGATTTTCACCGCGCACGACCTGTCGCCACATATCCAACGTGTTTTCGATCGAGCTGTTTCGGAACTGATAATCGCGCAGCATCCGTCGGCACAACCGCAGATCGCGGCGCGTCAGCAGCGTGTCCTCACCGTCATACACCCGCGACATCACATTGATGAAAATTTTAAAGACGTTATCCCCCGGTAGGTGATCCTCCAGCATCGGATTGAGCGCGTGGATTCCCTCAAAGATCACCACCGAATTATCCGCAATGCGCAGTTCGTACTTCTCCGGTTCGGGCTCGCGGGTATTGAAATTAAAGCGCGGCAACCGCGTGACACCATCCGTCAGCAGTTCTTTCATACAAACCTGCAATTGCGGCAGATCCAGCGCCTCAATCGACTCGTAATCGTAACTACCGTCCGGCAGCAGCGGTGCCTGCCCTTTTCCGCGGTAAAAATCATCCAATGAGATAATGCTCGCCTGCCTGCCGCGCACCTCAAGCTCGCCTTTTAGATTGTTTGCCGTTGTTGTTTTGCCCGCCGATGACGGACCGGATAACAACACCAAACACCTGCCCGGCATTTTCGATACCATATGCTCGGTCACCCGCCGCACGTTGGCAAGATACCGCGCGCACTCATCTTCGATCATACGTTGCGGATCTGTTTGCAAACGTTCGTTGATCTCCGTAGCGCGCAACGTGCGTTGTTCAAAAAAGCGGTTCATAGCAATATCCTTTCGTAAAAATCTCTGACAGAGTTCTTTCGATTCAGCATTTCCGCAAGGCCGCTGTTGTATTCATAAGGGAACTTATAATTAAAAATACGCTCCAAATACTCTGTTCCCGGTTGCTTCAATTTGGATACCGCACCGGCTCCGCACCCTAAAATGGTATGCGTTTCATCCATAATATAGACGTTGTACAAGCCCTCAAAGCCGTCCTTTGCCCAACCGACATTTTCTTGGTTGCCCACCGTGCGGCTTTGACGATACAGATAATACGGGTGGTACTCCGCCTGCGGCAAGCGCTCGGCGGTATAGCGCACCATGCGCACCGCCTCATCACTTCCACGGTAATCCGCCCGCTTTTGCAATGTCAGATTGGCGGCGCGTTTCATCGACAGCGTGTGAACCGTGACGCTTTCGGGTACCAGACGCAAAATACCGTCAACCGTTTCACAAAAGCCGTCATAGGTATCCCCCGGCAGCCCCGCGATCAAATCGGTGTTGACGTTATCATGCCCGCAACGGCGCGCACTGTCAAACGCCTCGTAAAACTGTTCGACCGTGTGCCGACGCCCGATCTGCTGTAGCACCTCATCGCGCAGGGTTTGCGGGTTAATGCTGATACGCGACACCCCTGCCGCTTTGAGAACACGCAGCTTGTCATCGGTCACGGTATCCGGTCGTCCCGCCTCCACCGTATATTCCCGCACGGTGGACAGATCGAACGATGCTTCCACCGCCCGCGTTAAGGTGGCGAGCTGTTCGGCTGTTAGCGTGGTGGGTGTACCGCCGCCGAAATACACGGTTTCCAGTCGAAGTCCCAACTCTTTGGCGAGTGTGCCGGTAAAGGTAATTTCCTCCGCCAACGCTGTCACGTATTCCGGAATCAACTTGGCGGCCCTCGTGACGGTCTGGGACACAAACGAACAGTAATCACAGCGTGACGGGCAAAACGGCACCGACACATACAAGCTAAACGATTCCGGTCGGGACAGTCCTAAAATACGGTCCTCTGTCTCCAAAGTCGTTCGGCTTAAGCGCAGTTTGCGTTCACTGACAAACAGCCGCTCGCGCAAATGGGAAAGGGCTTTTTCCTCCCCCTCCTCCGCGATCAGACGGCGCAACAGCTTGACCGGCCGCACACCGGTTACAATGCCCCAATCCTGTGTCGTATGGAACGCATCCGATAAAAGATTGTACAACAATTCGCACAGCACCAGTTCGCATTCATCCTTATAAGCAGGATGGGCGTTAGCTACCTGCGCACAGCGTGTCTCATCGTAGTCGGCAAGCTGAAGTCGACAAGACAATGCCGTTTCGGTCGCCTGCTTTTCCAGGCGCGCGATCAGCGCCGCACCGTCCGACGGTGTATCGTCGGACGGTGCGACCACCAGCCGCTCCTGAGGCAAAAACAACCGGCAAACGTTTTGCAATTCAAAATGATAATCGTGTCCTTGTAAATACAGAACCATATCTTATATTCCTACCATAAACGGATTTGACCGTTTTTCAAATCCTATCGTCGTTTCAACGCCGTGACCGGGTATGACCCGCACGTCGTTCGGCAAGGTTGCCAAACGCTTAAGGCTTTGGCGCATCGCCGCAAAATCACCGCCGACAAAATCTGTCCTGCCGATACTGCCTGCAAACAAGGTATCTCCCGCAAACAGCACATCGCCGCACCGATAGCACACACTGCCGAGCGTATGCCCCGGTGTGTGCAACACCTCAAAAGTGAGCTGTCCGATCTCGACAATATCGCCGTCACGCAGCACGCGGTCAGCGCTCAAATCACAAGGAAACGTGACCATACTCAAGGTGGGATCGGTCAGTGCCGGCACCTCGGCTTCATGCACGAAAAGCGGTGCTCCCGTTGCCGCCTGCAGTCCCCTTGCCGCTTGTATGTGATCAAAATGCACGTGCGTGAGCAGAATCGCCTGCACCTGCAAACCGTATGTTTCGATAAGGGCAAGCAACCGCGCTGCCTCGTCACCGGGATCGATCACCGCGGCATGCTTCTGCTCGTCATACACAAGACAACAGTTTGCCAGGAGATCGCCTACCGGAATGCACTGATAGGTCATCGTCTCACATCCAGTCCTTGGTATCCAGCGGGATGGTAACCGGCCCGTTGCCGTGCATACTCACGATCATATGCTCGCCGAACTCGCCCGCTTCGACCTTGGAAACGCCCTGCGCGCGCAGCTCAGCCATGAACAGCTCGTACAGCGGCTCCGCCTTTTCCGGCCGCGCCGCCGCAAAGAATTCCGGCCGCCGCCCATGCGAGCAGTTGGCTGCCAATGTGAAATTCGACACCGCCAACACCTCGCCGCCGATGGCGAGCAACGACAGATTCATTTTATCGTTTTCATCGGTAAAGACGCGCAGATTGGCGATCTTCTGTGCCATGATCTTCGCATGTTCGGGGGTATCCTCCTGCTCGACACCAAGCAGAATAAGCGCACCTGCGCCGATCTGCCCGACAAGGCGACCTTCCACCTCTACCGAGGCGTCATATACTCGCTGAAAAATTGCTTTCATACTCTTTTACGCTCCTCCGCGTTTAATATCCTCAACACCGCTTACACGTTTTAAGCGGGTCATAACCTCCTGCAAATGCTGAAGGCTGTTGACACCGACCGTAACAAACACTTCGCCTTGGCCGCGGTTTTCCCGTGCTTGCATACCGTAAATCATAACGTGCATAGCCGCCAGTTGCGCCGTAATATCCGCCAACAGCTCAATACGATCCGTTGCGGTAATGTGCAGCTCCGCCTTGAACTCTTCACGAACGCTGTCCTCCCACGACACCTTCACCCAGCGTTCCGGCTCGGTGCTGTGCGACGGATCTGTCGGCACGTTTGAACAATCTCGCTTGTGAATGGAAACGCCGTACCCGCGGGTGATAAATCCAATGATCTCATCACCCGGTACCGGGTTGCAGCAGCGTGCAAACTTGACAAGGCAGTTTTCCATGTTTTCAATGATGACGCCGCCGTTATGGTGACGGTGGGGCTTGGCTGCCGCTGTGACACTCTCCGCCGTAACCGGCTCGGTGCGTGCATACTTGGCAGCATCCTCTTTCATGCGCGGGACAAGGCGCGACAGTAAAATACCGCCGTAGCCGATCGCCGCGTAAAAATCGTCAATACTGTCGCAGTGCTGACGCTTTGCCTGCGCCATCAAGAAATCCTCAAGATCCTGTCCCGACAAGCGGATGAAGTTGCGCGCCATTTCGCGTTCAAGCTCCTCGCGCCCTTGTTGAATGTTTTCTTCTCGGCGCTCCCGCTTATACCACGAGCGGATCTTGTTGCGCGCTTCACTGGTTTTCACCAGTTGTAACCAGTCACGGCTGGGACCGTGATTCGGCGCAGAGGTGGTCAGAATCTCCACCACCTCACCGGTGTTCACCTCGTAATCGATGGATACGATGCGCCCGTCCACCTTGGCACCCACCATGCGGTTACCCACCTCGGAATGAATGGCATAGGCAAAATCAATGACCGTCGAACCGCGCGGCAGGCTGACAACTCTGCCGCGGGGCGAGAACACGAACACGTCGTCCGACGACAGATCGGTCTTGATCGACTGCACGATATCCTCGGCATCGTCAACATCCTGCTGATTTTCAATGAACTTGCGCACCCACGCAAGTTTGTCTTCCAAGCGATCCTTTTTGTGGATACCCAATTTGTATTTCCAGTGCGCCGCGATACCGTATTCCGCCGTGTGATGCATTTCCCAGGTGCGGATCTGCACCTCAAAGGCAATCTTTTCGTGGCTGATAACGGTGGTGTGCAACGACTGGTACATGTTGGCCTTGGGCGTGGAAATGTAATCTTTAAACCGATTGGGAATCGGGTGGAACAGATCGTGCACGATGCCCAAGGCATTGTAACAGTCGTTGACCGTATCCACAATAATACGCACGGCGTATATATCGTATATCTCGTCAAATGCGCGGCCCTGCATATACATTTTGCGATAAATACCTGCAATGCTCTTAATGCGTCCGCACACATACGGCTTCATGCCGTATTCATCCAACCGTTCGCACAGCTGTTTCTGAATCGTGTCCAGAAATGCCGCACGTTCGTCACTGCGCATACTCAAATTCTGTTCGATCTCCTCGCACCCCATCGGGTCAAGCAGATGCAACGAGATGTCTTCCAGTTCCTCTTTAATGGCACGGATACCGAGCCGATGCGCAAGCGGCGCATAAATATCCAGTGTTTCCTTTGCTTTATCCCGCTGTTTTTGCGGATACCAACCCTCACTGGTGCGCATGTTGTGCAGGCGGTCTGCCAGTTTAATGATGATAACGCGAATGTCCTGCGACATCGCCAAGAGCATTTTGCGGACGTTTTCCGCCTGTTCCTCTTCCCTGGTCGAGAACGGCATCTGCGTGATCTTGGTGACACCGTCTACGAGCAACGCCACGTCCGCACCGAACTCGCGCTTGATATCGGCAAGCTCAACGCCGGTATCCTCCACCACGTCGTGCAGGATCGCGGCAATAATGGTTTCGTTGTCCATGCCCAGTTCAATGAGAATGCACGCAACCTGCAGCGGATGGCAGACGTAGTCCCCACCCGCGTACCGCATCTGCCCCGCGTGAGCTTCACACGCCATCGTGACAGCGCGATCGATCGTCTCGCTGTCGTATTTCTTTTCAGCGGCGGCGATCGCTTTCTTTAAGGCGGCGATTGCCTCGTCCTTGTACATTACCGTATTATTTTCCACGATCACCCCTCCTGTCCTAATAAATAGCGAGCTGTAGCTGTGTTCATTAAATCAAATTTACCGTCCACCGGTTTTACAGCCGCATACACCGCATCACCGTGGTTCTGCCAGTCGATCAAGCCCGCTTCGCGCAACAAGGTAAGCGACACCAGTACATCCGTACCGGTAAACGGCTCACGGGTCACCGCATGCAGCAAAGATTCCACCGTACCGCGGTACGGCTGTTGCTTTAGGAATCGATACACCGCCACCGCGCAATCACGATTCGGCGAAGCGGTATCCCGCTTAGCATCACGGCGCAAAATACAATCGTACCGACGCAACGTATCCAAGACCGTTTCCTGATCCATATCTGCGTGCCGCACATCGCGTACGATAATGGATACGCCGACGGTACCGCGATATTCGTTGCGATCGAGCGTTACCGACACGTTGAGCACCTCTCCCACCGCAAAGGGAAACTGCTCCGGTGTGCTGGAAAACTTCATGGCGGTTACCCGCACGCCCTCGCGATTCAAGGTGAGTCGCAGATGCTTGCCCCCACCTACGGCATCGATACGCTCCAACGTCATGCGATACAAGCCGAACACCGGCGACGGATTTCCCGCGCCGAACGGTTCCAACGCCGATAGACAGGCGAGCAACTCCGGCTTGATCTGATCCGGCTTGAGGCGGCAATCCATACGCACCTCCGGTACCGGCACCGTCGGTACCGCAGCGGCGGCGTACGCGTTGATCTTTTCACAGAATTCTTGCAGGCGATCCGCCTCCAGCGTCACACCCGCGGCAAGCTCGTGCCCGCCGTAGCCGAGCAGACAATCCTCACACGCGCGCAGTGCTTCAAACAGCGAAAAGCCCGCAAGGCTTCTGCCGGAACCGTGCGCAATGCCGTCCTCGACCGACAGTACCAGACAGGGACGTCCGTACCGTTCCTGCAGCCGTGCCGCCAAAATACCCAACACGCCATGGTGCCAGCCCTCGCCCCAAACGACCATCACACGCTGCGCTGTCCGCTCGGGCGCTGCATACAACGTTTCCAAAATCGGTGTCAAAATCGCCGTTTCGGTTTCCTGCCGTTCTCTATTTTTCTCACAAATCTCGCCGGCTAAACAATCGGCCTCCTGCTCATCCTCGCTGAGCAACAATGCCGCCGCAACGGACGGGTCGTCCATACGCCCCGCTGCATTGATGCGCGGTGCGAGCGTGAACGCCACCGAGGTCGCCGTCTGCTTCGTTCCGGCAACTCCCGCGTGCTCGCGCAAAAGGCGAAGTCCGGGTCGCGTTTCGTTGTTGATGCTCTGTAACCCGCGGCGCACTAAAATGCGGTTGTCGTGCCGAAGCGGCATCACGTCGGCAAGCGTGCCGAGTGCCACAAGGTCGCCGTATTCGCGCATCGCCCAATCGGGATCTCCCTCCAAGGCGCATACCAACTGAAACGCCACACCGACACCGGCAAAGTCTTTAAACTCACTCGGACAGTCACGGCGATGCGGATCCACCACCGCCACCGCGTTCGGCAAGCGGTCCTGCGGCTGATGATGGTCGGTTACCACAACGTCGATGCCGCACTCCGCCGCAAAGGCAACCTCGTCCAAAGCGGTAATGCCGTTATCAACGGTAACAATCAACTGTACGCCTTGTGCAGCCATTTCTTCAATACTCTCGCAGTGCAGACCGTAGCCCTCACTGTCACGCCGCGGCAGGCGGTATGCAACTCTGGCACCCTGGCTTCGCAGATACGAATATAACAACACCGTAGCCGTGACGCCGTCAGCATCATAGTCGCCGTATATCATAATGCTTTCGCCCTCGTCGATCGCGCGCTGTATGCGTTCCACGGCGGCATCCATATCCGCAAACATAAACGGATCGCTCTGCAGATCGTTACCCACCAAAAAATCCATGGCGGCTTCCGCATCGGTAATGCCGCGACCGGTCAACAACAGACAAAGCAACGGATCCAAACCGCATTCGGCTGACAAATCGCTGGCAATGTCTTTATTCACTTGTAAAAATGTCCAACGCTTGTAGCTCATACGGTGTTCTCCTTTTGCAATATATACATAACTATAATACCATTTTCTTATGTACGATTCAATAGAATTCTTTTGGTTTCCTGACACAAATCGCTTCTTTTTCTCAAAAAATCCCAAGTATTGACATTTTCTGGCAAATATGGTATTGTGTATTTACTATAATGTGAGGTGATTGTATATGAAATCAACCGGTATCGTTCGTAAACTGGATAATTTGGGACGTATTGTACTGCCCGTGGAACTGCGCCGCACCCTACAGATCGGGGACAAAGATCCGGTGGAGATCTTTGTAGAGGATGATATGGTCATTCTCAAAAAGCATCAACCCTCATGTCTGTTCTGCGGTGATCCGAAAGACGTTATTTCCTTTAAAGGTTACAACATCTGTCCCAACTGCTTACATGAGCTGACAAAATAATAGTCAAAACACAAGCCGTAAGAGAACCGTGTTCTCTTACGGCTTTTCTTTTGCGTATGTTTTACCTCTCACACGCATAGAAATGGTGGTAAAGAAAGGTGTGATCGCCGATGGAACCCAACAATTTTCGGTCTATGATGGAACACTACAACCAAGAACTGCTGAATATGCAGCAACGCGCGGGAAACTCTCCGCAACCGCCTGCACGTCCTGCACCACCCGCGCCGCCTCCTTCTCCGCAACCGACACCTCCCCCCGCTCCGCCGGAAGTCTTTACCGCGCCGCTTACTGTGCGGGTGACCTCGGCAAACGGGGCGATTCCGATCCCCGATGCACTGGTAATCATCACCCGCGAGGAAAACGGAGAAACCGTCGTGGAAGCTTCGCGCATTACCAACAATAGCGGACTTGCCGAACCGGCCATTCTGCCCGCGGTCGATCCCGTACTGACACTGCAGCCGGGGAACGACATTCCGCGTATCGTATACGAGGTAACGGTAGCGGCACCCGACCATTACCGCGCGCGCATCAGCGATATTCCGCTGTACGGCGGCATTCCGACAGAGCTTCCCGTATCGCTCGTCCCCCTACCGGAATTTGCAGACGACCCACAGCAAGAAATCCGCTATGTCACGCCGCCTATCAATTTATAAGGAGAAACCGTATGCCAGATTTACCGTTTGTACCGGAGAATATCGTTGTACATCTCGGCGCGCCGGCCTCGGATGCACCGAACGTGACGGTATCGTTCCCGGACTATATCAAAAACGTTGCCTCAAGCGAGATCTTTCCCACCTGGCCGGAAAGCGCGCTGCGCGCCAATATCTTGGCGCAGATCTCGTTTGCGCTCAATCGCATCTACACCGAGTGGTACCCCAGCCGCGGGTACGCTTTTGACATTACCAACAACACTGCGTTCGATCAGTCCTTTGTGCAAGGACGCGATATTTTTGACAACATCAGCCTGCTGGTAGATGAGCTGTTCAACGATTACGTGCGCCGCCAAGGATCGATTGAACCGTACTTCACACAATACTGCAACGGCACCACCTCCACCTGTGACGGTCTGTCTCAGTGGGGCACGGTGGAACTCGCCAACCAAGGACTGGATTCCGTGGAGATCCTGCGGTCGTTTTACGGCGACGATATCGAGATCGTTGCCGACGCGCCGGTGCGCAACAATCAGCCGTCGTATCCGGGCACGCCGCTGCGTGTGGGGTCCACCGGCAACGACGTTCTCACAAAGCAGATCCAGTTAAACCGCATCTCGCGCAACTATCCTGCGATTCCGAAAATTGATACCGTAGACGGCATTTTCGGCACCGCGACCGAGGACGCGGTGGTCACATTTCAGGAGATATTTGGTCTGGCACCCGACGGCATTATCGGCAAGGAAACCTGGTACCGCATCGCGTTTTTGTACAACAGTGTCAAACGGTTGGCGGAGCTGGATTCCGAGGGGATCGCGCTGGAAGATATTCACAAACAGTTTTCCGAGCTTTTGCGGCTCGGTGATACCGGTGACGAGGTGCGCGTGATTCAATATTTTTTGGCAGTAGTCGGCACCTTCAACGATGCGGTACCATCGGTTGCCATCAACGGCACCTTTGACGAAGCCACACAAAACGCGGTCATTGCGTTTCAGCAATCCGCGGGACTGACCCCCGACGGCATTGTAGGCGCGGAGACCTGGGATCAGCTGTACGATGCCTATCGCGGTATCGTCGCCACCATCACGGTACCGGAAAACCGTGTAGCGCCGTATCCGGGCACACCGCTGACAAACGGTTCCGGTGGGGAGTATGTCGTCTTTTTGCAAACCTATCTAAACCGCATTGCCCAGGTCTACCCCGCCATCCCCACTGTCACGGTGGACGGCGTTTTCGGCGATGCCACCGAAGCCTCCGTAATCGCGTTTCAGCGTGAATTCGGGCTGTCACCGAATGGGTTTGTAGGACCGATCACATGGGATCGCATTGCGAGTTTATATGAAGACCTGACCGTCGGTGCGGAAAAACAGCAGGGGCAATTCGGCGGTTACACCATGGCAGAGGGGGTATAGCGTATGTACACTGACGATCAGCGCCGCGATCACATCCGCGAGTTGCAAGAATATCTGCGCGCGCTTTCTGCAACAGATGAGCGATATCCCCTGCTCGGTGTAGACGGGATATTCGGTCCCGAAACGACCGAGGCAGTGCGGGTGTTTCAGCAAACCACCGACTCACCCGTCACCGGCACGGTACAGCGGGCGGACTGGGAACGCATTGTACGCGAATACGGCAATCTCCTGTTGCAGATCGTACCGGCACGCGCCATCGCGCCTTTCCCCTATCCGACTTTCGTATTGAAACCGGGGAGCCGCGATCCGCTCGTGTACATTCTGCAGGTCATGCTCGGCGCAATAGGCGCAGGGCCGCTCGCCGTCACCGGCGTATACGACGCCGCCACCGAGAATGCCGTGCGCGCACAGCAGATTGCCGCCGATCTGCTGCCCACAGGCGAAGTCGATCGCATCACTTGGGATTACCTCGCCGCACTGTACAACAGTCGCTGACCTATGCGGCACGGAGTATTTGTTAAAAATGCCGCCGTTCTGACGGTGACCTCACTGATCTTGCGCACCGTCGGAATCTTCTTCCGCATTTTTCTGTCGGGTAAGATCGGTGCGGAGGGTATGGGACTGTATCAGCTCATCGTTTCTATCTACGTGCTCGGCTCCACCTTTGCCACCTCGGGAATTTCCACCGCGGTCACCCGCCTCGTCGCCGATGAACTCGCCTGCGGCACCGCGCGGTCGGTACAGCACATCCTGCGCCGCTCGATTTTGCTCAGTCTTAGCATCGGTCTTTTCTCCACCGCGCTGATCTATTTCGGCGCGGACATCATCAGCGTATACTGGATTCGGGATATGCGCGCCGCTAACGCTTTACGGATGCTATCGTTCAGCCTGCCGTCCATGGGGGTTTCTTCTTGCCTGCGGGGGTATTTTATCGCCAGGCGCAAGGCGGCGGGAACCTCGTATGCACAGCTGCTCGAACAGGCTGTGCGCGTCGGTGTGATCGCACTGCTCATTGATCGGTTTGCGGCAGCGGGACTCGCAACGGCGTGCCTTGCCGTCATGATCGGTGATACGGTGGCGGAATGGGTATCGTGTGCGTATTTAGCCATTTGCTGTCACCTTGACAAAAAGCGGATGCAAGCAGAGCTGCCAACACGCGTCGGCGTGCGACCTCCCGTCGTGCGGCGACTTCTTGCCATCGCGGCACCCATTACGGCGGGGCGGTACCTCAATACGATCTTGCGCACCATTGAGAACATTTTAGTGCCGAACAGCATTGCCGCGTACTGCGGATCAAAAGAGCGGGGACTTTCGGAATTCGGTGCCTTAAAAGGCATGGCACTGCCGCTGATCTTTTTCCCCGCCTCGTTTTTATCGGCGCTGTCCACTCTGCTGATACCCGAGATCTCGTCTGCCAACGCCCTGCATCAGAAAAGCAAGATCAACCGCGCCATCGAGCACACCCTGCATCTGACACTGCTCAGTTCCATTTTGATCGGCGCTGTGTTCTTCGCCTTTTCGGGTGAGATCGGGGTACTGCTGTACAACAGCGAGGACGTGGGGAGGTATCTGCTGGTATTGGCGCCGCTCACCCCCATTATGTACGCGGAAAGCATTGTGGACGGCATTCTAAAAGGGTTAAACCAGCAGGTCAGTTCTTTAAAATACAGCATCGCTGACTCGGCGATCCGTATCGTCTTGATCGTATTTGTTGTCCCGCGGTGGGGCATGAACGGATTTTTGGCAATCATGGTCATCAGCAACGTGTTGACCTCTTTCCTCAATACGCACCGTCTGTTAAAGGTGACGGGGGTCAAACTGCAATGGGGACGCTGGATCGTGCGACCACTTTTCGGTGCAGGTGCCGCCGTGGTGCTCACACAAGCGGTAACGCATCTGCCGTTGTTTTTGGGGGTCAGCGGAATAGTTCTCACGATTTCGGGCATTCTGTGTTTGTGCGGTATCTATTGTATCCTGCTTTCTCTGCTCGGCTGTATCCGATTTTCAGAGCTTCACCGAAGCCTGTCGTAATTTTTTGAATTTTTTAAAAATTTTCCCTTGACAAGTGCCGGATGATAGTGTATGATAGTCAAGCAGTTTGACGCGC
>CAYVDQ010000016.1:0-13744 GCA_964450615.1 uncultured Eubacteriales bacterium
CAGGCAGAAACCCTGCACGTGATCTACGAAGCGATGCAACGCGGCGTGGAGTTTTTGCCGGTTGATCTGTATAAATCTCATTCGTATAAATTCCTGATGGAAGACGGCAAGATCCGTATGCCGTTCACCGCGGTCAAGGGTCTTGGTAATGCCGCCGCCGAATCGCTGATGAAAGCGAAAGAGGATGGGGAATATATCTCATGCGAGGAAATCCAAGACCGTGCGGGAATCAGTAGTGCGGTGATCGAATCGCTGCGCCAGCTCGGTGCATTGGACGGTTTACCGGATTCCAGCCAGATGTCATTTTTCTAAGGAGGTGAGACCGATGCTTTTGAAAAATCAGATCGTTGACCTGACCGTCACCGCCATGAGTGCGGAGGGAACCGGCATCGGTCGCGCCGGAGACGGCATGACGGTGTTTGTACCGTTTACCGCTGTTGGTGATGTTATCCGTTGCCGTATCGTCAAGGTGCAAAAGACAATGGCGTTCGGTATTGTGGATGAACTCATTACCCCTTCAAACGACCGCGCGGCACACAGTACGTGTGCCGCGTTCGGCAAATGCGGCGGGTGTACCTATTGTCACGTTACCTACGAGGCGGAATTGCAATACAAGTGGCAGCGTGTCGCAGATGCGCTTGCGCGCATTGGTAAACTAACTATCGCACCAGAGCCGATCATCGGTTGCGCTTCGCCGGAGCGATATCGTAACAAAGCGCAGTATCCGGTGGCGGCGGGGGAGAACGGTACCAAAATTGGATTTTATGCCGCCAGAAGTCACCGTATCATCGATCAGCGGGATTGCCTGTTGCAACCCGCTTGTTTTGAAACCGTATTAGAGATCGTAGATACGTGGATACGTGAGGCGGGCGTTTCGCTGTACGATGAAACGACCAACACGGGGCTCTTGCGCCATATTTATATCCGCCAAGGCACTGCGAGCGGGGAACTCATGGTGTGCCTTGTGTGCACCTCGGGGAAATTGCCGCAACCCGATCGGTTGGTGACAGCACTAAAAGAGGCTCTGCCGACACTATCGTCGGTGATGGTCAATCTTAACCGCCGCGACACCAACGTGGTGCTTGGTGACACGTCGTTTGCTTTATACGGCAATCCCTATATCACCGACACGCTGTGCGGCATGACCTTCCGTTTGTCGCCGTTATCGTTTTATCAGGTCAATCGTGACCAGGCGGAACGGCTGTATCAAAAAGCCGCTGAGGAAGCGGCGTTGACCGGAACCGAAACCGTGCTTGATCTGTATTGCGGTACCGGCACCATCGGTTTGTCGATGGCCGACAAGGCAAGGGCGTTGATCGGCGTTGAGGTGGTGGAGCCGGCGGTGGAGGATGCCCGCCTCAACGCGCAGGTGAATGGCATTAAAAACGCTCGCTTTATCGCCGCGGATGCCGCAAAAGCCGCCGCACAGCTGGAGAGCGAGGGCATCCATCCCGATGTGGTGATCGTAGATCCGCCGCGCAAGGGTTGCGACGAAAACGTAATCGACACGGTCAGCCGCATGGCTCCCGACCGGATCGTATATGTGTCCTGTGATCCTGCAACGCTGGCCCGTGACTTGAAACGGTTTGCCGACCGCGGTTATCAGACCCTGCGCGTGACCCCTGTGGATATGTTCCCGCGAACATCGCACGTCGAAAGTGTCGTTTGTCTTACGAAAAAATGAGTTAAAATTGACTGAAAAGGGGCAAAAGAAAGCCTTTTTCGAGAGATTTTCAGAAATAAATTTGAAAAAGTCGGGTTCAAAAATGAAAAAGCCCCGATTTTAGTCAGGGACAAATGTTACTTTTGTGCAAAATTCAAAAGTGCCTTTTACAGCAGTTTGGCATAACGTATCCCAAATAGCAAAGGAGAACAAATATGAACTGTATGAAATTAAACGGCTTCTGGGAAGGCGAATGTGTAGGAAAGTTTACGTTCAACACAACTGTGCCCTGCTGCACGATCGGCAACTTGATCGAAAATGGGTATTTGCCCAAGGATCTGCTTGTGGGTAAGCATGCCGATGCCGTGCAAGCTTTTGAAAAGGACGATTGGGTGTACACCACGACCTTTACTTTGGACAACGTTTTCGAACAATCATTTTTGCGATTCCAACGCATAGATACGTATGCCGACGTTTTCTTGAACGGAGTTCTTTTAGCTCACGTAGAAAACGGCAATGTGGAACACACCTTTGACGTCTCCTCGATTGTCGTAAAAGGAAAAAATATTTTAAAAGTTTGTCTGTTTTCTCCTATTACAGCCGTGCAGGACTTTCCAAAATTGAGAGGAGCATTTACTACCGAACGATTGAATACACGACGTCAACAATGCACGTACGGTTGGGATTGGGTTGCGCGTTTCGTGTGCTGTGGTATCGGCGAAACGGAGCTGATCACCTATCAAAAAGACGAACCTATCGTAAAACACGCTTATATTTTTACGGAAAGTATGCAATCAGACAACGCGCTTGTGAAGATAGAAACAGCATTTGAACACAACTTATGTAAGCCGATCGTTTTTGAAATTTTATCTCCAAACGGTGATTCGGTTTTTGAAGAAAAGATTAACCCAAGCGGTAACGCTTGCTCAATTTATGCTACTATACGCAACGCGCAGTTATGGTATCCGGTCGGTTACGGCAGTCAACCGCTATATACCTTGCGCGTTAAGGATGGCGACCATATTTTACACGAAGAAAAGTTTGGCGTTCGAACGGTAGAGATCATACAGACACCCGATGAAAAGGACGGGGTTGATTATTGCAAATGCTTGCATATAAAGAATCCGGATTATGATTTCAATCAGGAATTTTCTTGCTTTACGCTTGCTGTCAACGGTGTGAAGATTATGTGCAAAGGTGCAAATTGGGTCCCTTGTCAGCCGTACAGTATGGACGGTAAAGAAGAAAAAATAACGCAAGCACTGTCGCTCGGTGTGGAAATGGGATTAAACATGTTACGTGTATGGGGCGGCGGATCGTTTGAGTGTAAGCATTTTTATGACGAATGCAGCAGATTGGGAATTTTGGTTACGCAAGATTTTTTGATGGCGTGCGGACATTATCCCGAAAAAGAGGAATGGTTTTTACGGCATCTGCAACAGGAAGCGGAATACGCCTGCTTGCTTATACGCAATCAACCGTGCTTGGTCTGGTATAGCGGTGACAACGAGAACGCTGTAAACGGCTCTTTTGAAATGGAAGATTACATGGGTAAAACCGCGTACGAAAAGGGCTTATTGCCCACAGTTAAACGATTGGACAGAAAACGCGTTTTACTGGCGTCAAGCCCCTATGGCGGAAGAAATTTTGCGTCAAACACGGTAGGTACAACGCACAACACACAGTTTTTGAGCAGGCTGTTTGCGTATATCGAAAGCAAGGACTGCTTGCCCGATTACAAAGAAGAACTGAAGAAATACCGCGCGCGGTTTATTGCGGAGGAACCGATTTTTGGTGCGACCTCTCTTTCGTCTTTGCGAAAATTTATGACGGATGAAGAAATTTTCAGCGAAGACATGGATATGTGGTTATATCACAGCAAGGGAAACCCTGGGCTCAAAAGAGAATTGATGGAATATATGCTGAGTTTCAGCGAAAAAGTTTTGGGCGCGTTTAAAGATCCGCACGACAGATATTTCAAGTTTAAATATTTCCAGTACGAGTGGTTGCGTGTTGTAATGGAACAGGCACGACGCGAAAAATGGTTCTGCTCCGGTATTATTTTTTGGATGTTTAACGATTGCTGGACGGCGGCATCCGGGTGGTCGTTGATTGATTATTTTAATAAACCAAAACTTGCCTACTATGCCTTTAAGCGCTGTGCAAAACCCGTTTTGTGCTCGCTTGATTGCGAAGAAGGAAAATACATACTGCACGTTTCCAATGACGGCTTGGCAAAGTGCCGGGCAGAAGTGGAAATATGCAAAATGAAAGACGGCGACACCGAAAAAATAAACGTGGTACAAGTAGAATGCCCTGCAAATGCCAATGTCAAGGTTGAGTTACCCATTACTTTAGCACAGGATGAACTTTTGGTGGCGGATCTGCGTTCGTCTGATAACGACGACAGAGCGTTTTACAAGCACGGCGACTTACCTATAACGGCTGTTGAAAACGCGGTGGACTGGTATGAAAGCAACGGAGAAATCGTTTTGACGGCGCACGATTACGTACATGCGGTCGAGTTGGAGGGGGAAGCTGTGTTTGCCGATAATGGTTTTTCTATGAAAAAAGGAGAGCAAAAGCATATACAAGTTCGCTACTTGCCGCAGGCAAGCCACACGCAAATTAACGTGGAAGCGTACACGCTTGTGCTCACTTGAAAGTTAGGTGTTATACCCCCGTTTTTCACCTGAAATGAGACCTATTGGAGTCCTACCCATGTCGAGAATGTTGCCCCGAGAGCTAAACTCTTTACGCCTGCAAAAGAAAATTTCCGGTGATAGTTTGCCTCAAAACTGAAAAAGCCCTATACAAACACAAGGACCGCGGCAATGCCGCGGTCCTTGCTATATGTTTTTTAAAATATCAAATGCCTGTTGTTGCAAGGGGTTTAGTTTTTTATTCTTATGAATCACAATATAATTGTTACGGATGGCGTCGAGTCCTTCTACCGAAATCTCCTTGAGGTTCGCTTGCTCAATATGTCCCCGCACGACACTGTCCGGCAAAAAGGCAATGCCCAGACGAGCGAAGGTGGCGGTGATAAGCACTTGGTTGTTTACCGAGTCGATGGTGGGGCGTACGCTCAGGTTGTGATCGTGCAGGAGTTTTTCCAGATAATCGCGCGCCAGATTTCCTTGCTCGCGCAACAGAAGCGGATATTTCACAAAATCTTTCAGCCGCAGAGCGGGGGGGACTTCAAAATCGTGATGTGCCACGGCGACCAGTTTTTCATCCTTGAACGGTTGTGCGATCAGATACGGCGAGGTGATCTCACCGTCCAAAACGGCAAAATCCAGATTGCCGCGTTCCAATTCCCGTTGAATAGCAACCGACGGTTTGATGACGATGTGCGGACGGATATTCAGTTCACTATCCCGCAAAGCTTGCATAAATTGCGGGATCATGGTCTGCCCCAGCGTAAGCGCGGAGCCCACGCGCACGAGAGGACTCTTTCCCTGTGACCTTGCTAAATTCTCAAATTCTTCAAACTCGTTTAAGATCTCCTTGCCCTTGACGAACAGCTCTTTCCCGATGTCCGTCAGCACCAATCGCTGATTGATCCGCTCAAACAATTCTGTATTGTAATGCTTTTCCATCTCCGCGATACAATGGGATACCGTGGGCTGTGCTATGTACAGTGCTTCCGCCGCACGGGACACACTGTTATGCTCGCAAACAGTGACAAAGATCCGTAAATGTCGTATGGTCATCGAAGTCTCCTAATTATAAAGAAATTATTATAAACTTTATTAGATTATACTATTTTACTTATAACTTGTCAACTGCTATACTATACCATGGAATAACTTGGATGTTCCGGAAAAAAGGAGAGAGGCATATGGTGGAGTTTTGGAATCAAATGATTGCGAACCCGCTTCTGTTAATTGCCGTGGTGCTGACGCTTGGCGTCATTTTGGTTAACGGCTGGACAGATGCGCCGAACGCGATCGCGACCTGTGTTGTAACACGATGTATGCCTCCAAAGGCAGCTATTTTGATGGCGGCGGTGTTTAACTTCCTCGGCGTGTTTGTGATGACGATGGTCAACGCCACCGTTGCGGAAACCATCACTAAAATGGTGGATTTCGGCACGGATCCCGATAAAGCGATCATCGCGCTCAGTGCCGCCTTGTTTGCGATCGTGCTGTGGGCGACCCTTGCTTGGGTGTTTGGTATTCCCACCAGCGAAAGCCACGCATTGATTGCAGGACTCACGGGTAGCGCCATTGCCTTGCACGGCAGCGTTGCCGGTGTCAACGGCAACGAGTGGATCAAGGTTGTATACGGCATCGGTATTTCGGTGGTGCTCGGTTTCGGCCTGGGTTGGCTGGTTTGTAAGGGCGTTACCGCCATGTTCTATAAGGCGAATCGCCCCAAGACCGAACCGTTTTTCAGAGGTGCACAGATCGCCGGTGCCGCGTCTATGGCGTTTATGCACGGCGCGCAGGACGGTCAGAAATTCATGGGTGTTATCCTGCTCTGCGTGTATATGTCACAGGGGCAAGGACTGCCGAGCAACTTAGATATCGTCGGAGATTATATGTGGTTGATGGTCGTCTGTTCTGCGGTGATGGCACTCGGTACCGCGATGGGTGGTAAAAAGATCATCAAATCCGTTGGTATGGATATGGTAAAACTCGAAAAATACCAAGGCTTTTCTGCGGATATCGCCGGTGCCTTGTCACTACTGGTCTGTTCGGTGTTCAGCTTGCCGGTTTCCACCACCCACGCAAAAACGATGTCAATTATGGGCGTCGGCGCGGTCAAACGCGTATCCGCGATCAATTTTGGCGTTGTCAAGGAAATGGTGCTTACTTGGGTGCTTACCTTCCCGGGTTGCGGTCTGGTAGGCTTCCTGATGACGAATCTGTTTATGGTTATCTTTAATAAGTAACGGAAAGGATGTTTGAAGATGGCAAAGGGCGATAAATTCTATTTTGATAATTTTGTGCAGAGTACATCGTATTCTCAAAAAGCCGCAACCTATCTGGTAGAGTGCTTGGAAAACTACGACCACGAGCAGCTGGAAAGCAAGCTTGCAACGATGCACGAATTCGAGCACAGTGCTGACGGTGTCAAGCACGAAATGTCCGCAGCACTTGCCAAGGCGTTTGTGACGCCTGTGGATCGTGAGGATCTGGATATGCTCAGCCAGAAGCTGGACGATGTTACGGATATTCTCGAAGAGATCCTACAGCGGTTTTATATGTACGATATCAAGGTCGTGCAGGTCGGTGCCATTACCTTTGCCAAAAATTTGGTGAGATCCTGTAATCTGCTTGGTGAGATCATGCAGGAGTTTGAAAACTTCAAACGGTCCAAGAAAATCCGCGAGCTGGTTATCGAACTCAACAGCGTAGAGGAAGAGTGCGATAAGCTGTTTTTAACCTCGATGCGCGAGCTTACCGTCAATTCCGCAGATGTGCTGGAAACGGTTTCCTGGCGTAAGATCTATGAATGCCTTGAGGCGTGCTCCGATGCTTGTGAGCATGCCGCCGAATGCGTTGGCTCGGTCATCATCAAAAACACATAACGCTCAGCACCATCCCATACCGGATTTCGGCTTGGGACGGTGTTTTTTTGTAAAAAAACCGCATATTATCAAAAAGGAGTAAAAAAATGAGTATTTTCTCGGTGTTTACGCTGCTTGGTGGTCTCGCGTTCTTCCTGTACGGTATGAATGTCATGTCGGGCGGCTTGGAAAAATTAGCAGGCAGCCGTTTGGAAACCGCCCTCAAACGCATGACTTCCAATCCGTTTGCCAGTTTGGCGCTGGGTGCCGGTATTACGATTGCCATTCAATCCTCGTCAGCACTCACGGTCATGCTCGTTGGTTTGGTGAACTCAGGGATTATGGATATTTCGCAAACGGTCGGTGTTATCATGGGTTCCAACATCGGTACTACGCTGACCGCTTGGATTTTGAGCCTTTCAGGTATTGATTCGAAAAATATTTTTATTAACCTGTTAAAACCGGAGAATTTCTCACCCCTTATTGCGTTGGCAGGTATTCTCCTTTCAATGCTTTCGAAAAAAGATTCGAAAAAGAGTATCGGTAACATCTGTTTGGGGTTTGCTGTTCTGATGTTCGGTATGGAACTGATGAAAGACTCGATGGCACCTTTAGCAGACAGTCCCGAATTTGCCGGCATCCTGACAGCGTTTAACAATCCGGTGCTCGGTGTACTGGTCGGTGCAGTGTTTACGGGTATCATCCAAAGCTCGGCGGCTTCAGTCGGTATCCTGCAAGCGTTGTCGCTGACGGGCGGTATCAGCTACGGCATGGCGATTCCGATCATCATGGGACAAAATATCGGCACTTGTGTGACGGCCCTTATTTCCAGCATCGGTGTCAGTAAAAATGCCAAAAAAGTGGCTGCAATTCACTTGTCCTTTAACATCATCGGCACCGTCCTTTGTTTAGTGCTGTTTTATGGTGTGAATGCCGTGTTCCCGCTTGCCTTTATGGAGCAGGATATTCAGCCGTGGAGCGTTGCGCTCGTGCATACGATCTTTAATGTGTTCGTTACGATCGTTCTCATGCCTTTTGACAAACAACTGGTCAAGCTTGCCAATCTGCTTGTTCGCGGAAAAGATAAGACGGCACAACGTCGGTTTTTGGATGAGCGTCTGCTATCAACGCCTTCGTTTGCTGCTTCGGAGTGTAATAATTTGACTGTTAAAATGGCACAACTGGCACAGACCACCTTGCTTTCTTCCATTGATATGATTGAAAATTATGTTGGGAAAGAAGCGGATGCCATTCGTGATGCCGAGGATTACCTCGATCGCTACGAAGATGAACTGGGCACCTATTTGGTCAAACTGTCCGGTAAGGAATTGTCCGATGCCGATAGCCGCAAGGTATCAAAACTGTTGCATACGATTGGTGATTTTGAACGGTTGGGTGACCATGCGCTCAATTTGTTGGACGGCGCCGAAGAAATTCATAATAAGCAGATTCACTTCTCCGGGGATGCCCAGCGTGAACTTGGAGTGCTGTCTGCTGCGATCCGCGATATTATGACGTTGACCGTTGAAGCGTTTGTTAACGAAGACATTGAAAAAGCCAAACGCGTGGAACCGCTTGAGCAAATCATTGATGTGCTCAGTGCCGATATCAAGGCGAGACATATTGAACGTTTGCGTGCGGGAAATTGCACCATCGAGCTTGGGTTTATCCTGTCGGATATGCTCAACAACTACGAGCGTATTTCGGATCATTGCTCGAATATCGCCGTCGCGATCATCGAGCTTGGTCACAACAGTTTCCAAACCCACGAATACCTTAATGCTGTCAAAACCGATGACAGCGAATTCCGCGCATTGTTTGAAAACTATCAAAAACAATATCAGTTATAAAAGAACAAGGCGAGTCTTTGCGACTCGCCTTGTTCTTTATTTGTTGAGCAAATAAAAGCCGAGATTCAAATATCCTGCGAACAGCAACCATACCAGATATGGGATCATCAGCCGAAACGCTGTGCGGTTGATCCTGTAAAACCCTACCATTGTCAATACCACGACGGCAATGAGCAGCAAAAGCCAGAAAAACGCAAGTAAGCGCCATTCCAGTCGAAAAAACAAAAGCGGCCACAGCGCATTGATCGCCACCTGCAGCAGATACAGGCGCAGCGATGGCCCGCGGTCCAGATCGTTGCTCACGAACACCAAATACGCGGCGACCGCCATGAGTGCGTACAGAATTGACCATACCACGGGAAACAGCCACGCCGGCGGGACAAGCGGGGGCTTGTTCAGTGAATCCAGATCAAATCCGCCGCCGAGCAGAACGCCGATTCCCGCGAGTGCAAACGTGTATACCAAAAAGAACAGCAGTACCTTCCGGTCGATTTTCGGTCGGGTCATAACACCATCTCCTTTGTAAAGTAGTGTATGCCCGCACTTTAAAAAATATGAGCCTCACGCAAAAGCGTGAGGCTCATATGACTTACAACGTTTTCACAAGTTCTTTTAGGTAAGCAGCAAAATCGGTTCCCACTTCGGGGTGTTTCAACGCTACCTCGCAGGTGGCTTGCAGGATGCCGAGCTTGTTTCCCATATCGTACCGAATACCGGTGAAATCCACACCGGTCATACCCGTGGTACGTGCCAGTGTCATCATCGCATCGGTGAGCTGGATCTCGCCGCCGGCTCCGGGAGGCGTTTGATCCAAAATATCAAAGATCTCCGGCGGCAGTACGCACCGTCCTAAAATAGAAAACAGCGAAAGGATCTGATCCGGTTTCGGCTTCTCGATCATATCCGATACGGCATAGATATTATCTCTGAGCGGTGCTACTGCCAAACTGGAATATTTCTGAATCTGCTCGACGGTCACTTCTTTAATACCGACAACGCCCTTGCCGAATTCTTCGTAGGCGCGGCACAGTTGGCCGCACGCGGGATCGTCACCGATGATAACGTCGTCGCCGTACAGCACCGCAAACGGCTCGTTGCCGACGAAGGAACGGGCACAGTTTACCGCGTGACCAAGACCCTTGGTCTCCTTCTGACGGATGAAGGTGATGTTGGCGAGATCGGTGATGCGGTTTAATTCGTTAAGCGTTTCGGTACGTCCGCTTGCGAGCAGGCGTTGCTCTAATTCAATGCTGTGATCAAAATGATCCTCGATGATGCCTTTTCCGCGGTTGGTGATGATCAGAATATCCGTGATACCGGCAGCAACAGCCTCCTCCACGATATACTGGATCGCCGGCTTGTCGACGATGGGTAACATCTCTTTCGGCATCGCCTTGGATGCCGGCAGTACACGCGTGCCGAGACCGGCTGCGGGGATGACCGCTTTACGAACACGATTTGACATAGGTAACACTCCTCATATGACAGATAGAACGAAAAACGCGACATAGGATAATGCCAATACCAACAGTTCCGGTGCCATCGCCAGTGCAAAAGACACACCACCGGATTTGCGGAAACCCTGATCATATGGTGTAATCAGCTCGTTTTCCGCTTTTTTTGCCTTACGTAACGTTGTACGCAGATACAAATAATTCCCGAACAGTCCGATGAGCACACGCAATGCCAAGGATATCAGGGAAAGCAACGATAGGATACTCCACAACAGTCGCCCTTGCTCAGAAGCCAACACTTTTTCAGCCGCTTGCATCATGGCCTCCATGGTAGAGCCGCTCAGCATGCTTTCCAGTTGGTCCGTGACGGCTTGGGCGAAAAAGCTGACCACCGTTGTTACCACAAAGGCGACAGCACCCCACAGAATGTTTTTGCGGTACAGCAGCCAGTTGTACGAGAAGAAGAACGCTGACCAGTTCCAGGACGCTTTCGAACCGCCGTGTGTCATACGGTAAAAGCGGGGGAGATAATAAGCGGAATTCGGACCGATCAGTTTTACCATGGTATCCACCGGCACACCGTCAATGGTTTCGGTGCGCGGAACACCGCCGTACGGATCTCCGAACGGTGTATACGCGCCGGCGTGAGGCGGGGTGTATCGCCCGACCGGCGGCCGTTCGTTTATCGGCGGTACGGCGCTTTGCGTTTGCCAGTCCGGTGTATCCAGCTCCTTGCCGCACCGCGCACAAAATTCCGAGAATTCCGGATTATCGTAACCGCATCGCGAGCAGCGCTTTTTAGGTGCTGCTTGTGCATCGGCTTGTGCTTGTTGCTCTTCGTGCCACGCTTTGCCGGTACCGTGCAGTTCGGCAAAATGGCAGTGTCCTTCGGTTTTCCAACAGTTGCGGTGATGCGGTGCGCCGCATTCGGGGCAGGTCACAATATCGTCTTGCTCACCGAAAAAATTGCCGCATACCGGACATTTCTGACCTTCGTAAAAGAACATAACCGTGTTCACACTTTCCTACGTAATGACTTTATTGTACAGCAAAAAAACGCTTCTTGCAACCGCTTTCGATAAGGTTAATAAAATTTTAACAAGCAGCTGTCAGGACTTAAAGACAGATTGCTTTCGCTTAAATCCGAAATGTTTTCCTAAGATCATCAACGGGGCATACAGAGAGATGTATGCGATGGTCATAAAGAGCGGACAATACCAATATAATGCCGCTTTTCTCTCCATAAGATACAGACCTGCTTGGTCCACAATATGATGCGCTAACGTATTAGTAGGACCGGAAATGTAAATGGCAGGACCGATTAAGCCCATCAAGCAAGTTATCACGATCAGTAGTACCAATAACAAACAAACGGAAAGAGCAAACGGCTTCATTTCCAATTTCGTGGAATGATACCCGTCTCGGTAACATAACACGAACAGAGTGATGCACACACTGATGATTCCAATGAAAAAATCGGTTAACGCTGACTTGCCATGAAACAACATTTTTATCGGAAAATCCAACAGAATACAGACGAGCATGAAGATGCCCATGGAAATGAAATAGTACGCAAAAACTCGGTCAAACACTTTTAAAAAATTTTTCATAGTATCACCCGCCTCTGGGTGTAGTATAGCATAAAAGCGGCGGAGCGGCAAGATTAAATGAAATATAGCTCGCGCCATATGAAATAATCCTTACGGATTATGAAATATTTTGCTAACGCAAAATGTGAAATAAAATTCGCCTTTTAACATTTGCGAAGCAAATATTTCATACGCGTCAGCGTATTTCATAGCGAAGCTATTTCACTCGCCGCAAGGCGAATTTCATTGAAAAAAGGACTTCACTTTCGTGAAGTCCTTTTTTCTGGAGCTGGTGGACGGATTCGAACCCCCGACCTGCTGATTACAAATCAGCTGCTCTACCGGCTGAGCTACACCAGCAGTTTTAAATGCTCAACCAATATATCACATCCTGTTCATGTTGTCAAGAATTATCTTTCGGCAAAAAAGAGGAACACCCTCATAACGAAGTGTTCCTCTGACCCAACTGACCTATTACGGGATATACTGTGCGATGGCATCCTCCCAAGCGGTGTAGGCGTCCTCGTTTAGGTGTACTCCGTCATTTGTTAAGGCGGGGTTTAGTATGCCATCTTGAACATACGAGGAATGCAGATCAATATAGGTGAGATTTCGTTCTTCGCATAACACGCGCAAATGGTTGTTGTACTTAACGATGGTTTCGTTACTGCAAATGGACAATTCTTTCTTCTTGCTGATGGGCAAAACGCTTTGAACATAGATGGTAGTGTCCGGGACCTGTTCTATGAGTGTATCCAGCAAAACGGCATATTGCGCTAAACGGTTTTCATAATTCATATTGGTTAAGCCGTTGATGCCGCCGTGCACGAACAATATTTCGGGATTAACCGCTGCCACCATAGCAACACGGTCTATCATACCGGCAATGGTGTCCCCGGGGTATCCGAGGTTGATCACGTCGTATGTGTTAAATCGTTTTTCAAAATTACCGCCTGCTGTGATGGAATCGCCCAAAAAAGCGATATCGGCGTCATAATCCAACCGTGTCAGACAGTTATTCCATGCATACACGGCCCAGTTGGTGGTGCGCGGTGCGTCTTTGATTCCCAATTTTGCTAATACTTTGTTATGATACCCAGCGTGGATAAACACCACTAAAAAGGCAGCAAGAAACAAGGCAGCAATTGCTGATGATACGATCCCATACACGTTCATTTTTCTTTTCATCTCATTCCCCTCTTTTTAGTTGAGGCCCCTTGATTGCGCAAACATAGTATATCGCAACATTTGCAACTTGTCAAGTTATAAATGTTGCAATACACGTTGTCGATTTTGAAAAATAGAGAGGGTATACTAAAGGTGGGTGAGTGATATGAAAGATCGGCAATATGCGAAATACAAGTGTTTGGGTCTGAATATTGCGTATTACCGCAAGGAACGCGGGTTGTCACAAAGCGATTTAGCGGAACATGTCAATATTAGTCGCACACATATGAGCCGAATTGAAACGGCTGATTGTGCGGTATCGCTTGACGTGGTGTTTGATATTTGTGATGTGTTGCACGTCACCCCCTCAAGGTTGTTCGATTTCCGCGAAGATTGATAATGAAAACACGGCTTGACATATTGTGGCAAGCCGTGTTTTTTGTAAACGAAAACCACGCGATAGTCGCGTGGTTCAAAAGAGCTTTAGCGATGAACAGAAAAAG